>DAOMFB010000637.1:0-1514 GCA_035429585.1 Thermoanaerobaculia bacterium | reverse complement strand
CCCGGGAGGCGCAGGAGGCCCGGCGGCGCGCCGACGAGGCGGCGGCGGCGGCGCGGGCGGCGGCCGTCCCCGCCGTGAAGGAAGGCGACCTCGTCGACATCGCGCAGGTCGACACGGAGCCGGAGGTCGTCTCGAGCCTCAAGCCGGAGGTCCCGCCGCTCGCGCGGATGCGACGGGTGGGAGGGACCGTGCTCCTCCGGGTGCTCGTGAACGAGAAGGGGCAGACGGAGGCCGTCGAGATCCTCCGCGATACCTCGCCCCGCGTCGGCCTCGCCGAGAGCTCGAAGTCCGCGGTGGAGCGGTGGACCTGGAAGCCGGCGACGAAGAACGGGCGGAAGGTCCGGACCTGGACGACGGTCCCCGTCCCCTTCACCGTCCAGTAGACGGGCTCAGCGGCCGGCCGGAGGTTTCGGGGCGGCCGCCGCCTTCGCTGGGGCGGCCGGGAGGCCTTTGCCGCCGAGATAGGTCTTCCGGAGGAACTCCTCCATCAGCGGGTCCGCGAACCACGTGATCGACACGCCGTCCACGATGTAGGTCGGCGTGGAGCGGATCCGGACGAGCCACCCCTCCGCGAGGTCCGCGAGGACCCGGTCGTTCGTCCTCGGCTGGAGGTAGCACCCCGTGAAGGCCCGCTCGGGCACGCCGCTGTCGAGGGCGAACGCCAGGGAGAAGGCGTCCACGGCCGCGACGTTCAGCTCGTCCTGCCTCGCGTAGACGCTGGACTTGTAGCGGAAGTAGAGCTCCGGGCTCCGCTCGAAGAAGCAGCGGGCCGCCGACGCGGCGCGGAACGCCCACGGGTGGGAGTCCGTGAGGGGGAAGCTCTTGATGTACCGCCGGATCTTCAGCTCCGGGGCGAGCCGGGCCTGGAGGGCGTCCCAGTCGACCGTCCTCTTCTTGCAGGAGGGGCACTCCATGTCCGAGTACTCGACGACGGTCACCCGGGCGTCCGCGGGCCCCACGCCCGGGGTGTCGGCCAGCTTGATGATCTCGCGCCGCTGGTCGGCGGCGCTCCGGGTGCGGTCCCAGAACCGGCCCACGACGAGGACGGCGCCGTCGTGCGCCGAGAGGAACGCGGGGAGGGAGTAGTCGCCGTAGCCCGTCTCCCGCCGGATGGCCACGCCCTTCCATCCCTTCCGGTCGGCGGAGGGATCGAACGAGACGCGCGGCGTCCCGGGGAGGAACTTCTTGAGGAGCTCGCGCATGGCGTTGAGGTCCGCGTCGCCCCGGACCGGAGCCGGCGCGCGGAGGCGCGCCTCGTCCCCGATGACGTCGCCGATGAGGACGTTCTTCCCCCCCTCTTCGATCGCGGCGAAGAGCTGGTCGGCCGGCTTGGGGTCGATCGAGTAGTTCTTCTGGACGCGGATCGCCCGGTACCCGGGGACCGTGACGACCGGGAGCTCCTCCATCTTCATGTCGCCCGGCCCCCAGCCGAAGAACCCCTCCAGCCAGGAGGCCCGCGGGTCCGTCCCGCCGCCGGCGCGCCGCCGCCCGGCCGCGGCCGCCCCTCTTCCCTC
>DAOMFB010000636.1:0-1522 GCA_035429585.1 Thermoanaerobaculia bacterium | reverse complement strand
CCTCGACGCCGCGGCCCCCGCCCCCGCCGACCCGATGGGGGCGGCGACAACGTCGCCGCCGGCCGCCGCGCCCGGGAGCCCGAGATGAGCCGCCCCGAATCGTTCGCCCCGCCCGTCGCCGACCTCGCCGCCCTCGGAAGGAAGGGGCTCGTCGCCGGCCTCGCGGGCCTGGCGGCCTCCGGCGCCGGCTTCGCGCTCGCCCCGGACCGGTTCTTCCGCTCGTGGCTCATCGGCTGGGTCTTCGTCTTCGGCATCGCGCTCGGCGCGTACGGGATCCTCCTCGTCTCCACGCTCTCGCGGGGCGCCTGGGGGCTCGTCGCCCGCCGGACCCTCGGCGCGGCGGCCGAGACGATCCCGCTCTTCGCCCTCTTCGCCCTTCCCGTCCTTCTCGGCGCGACGTCGCTCTACCCCTGGGCCGACGCGGCGCGCGTCGCCCGGGACGAGGTCCTCCACCACCAGTCCCACTATCTGAACCCGGCGTTCTTCGCCGCCCGGCTCGTCCTCTACTTCGTGATCTGGGCGGGGGGCGCCGTCCTCCTGACGCGCCTCTCCGCGCGCCAGGACGCGGCGTCCGACCCGGCCGGGATCGAGCGGACGATGCAGGTCGTCGCCGGGCCGGCCCTCGTGCTTCACATCCTCGCCGTGACGTTCTTCGCCGTGGACGTCCTGATGTCGCTCAACCCGCGCTGGTTCTCGACGATCTACGGCCTCTACCTCCTCGGCGGGCAGGCCGTCTCCGGGATGGCCTTCCTGATCGTCGTGGCGCTCTTCCTGTCGGCGCGCGAGCCGATGTCGCGGGTCCTCTCGGCCGCCCACGTCCACGACTGGGGAAAGCTCCTCCTCGCGTTCATGATGCTCTGGAGCTACTTCGCCTTCTCGCAGTTCATCATCATCTGGTCGGGCGACCTCCCGGAGGAGATCGGCTTCTACAGGGACCGCTTCACCGGGGGCTGGGGCGCGGTGGCCCTCGGCCTCGTCCTCTTCCACTTCGCGGTCCCGTTCCTCCTCCTACTGTCGCGCGACCTGAAGCGGGACGTGAAGAAGCTCTCGGTCGTCGCGGTGCTCCTCCTCGCGATGCGCTGGGTCGACCTCTGGTGGCTCGCGATCCCCGCCTTCAGCCCGAAGCAGCTGTCCTTCCACTGGCTCGACCTCGCGACGCCGCTCGGGATGGGGGGCCTCTTCCTCTTCGCCTTCACGCGGCGCCTCGCCGCGCGGCCGCTCCTGCCGGCGCAGGACCCGAACCTCGAGGCGGCCCTCCGGGCGGAGGCGCACCATGGCTGAGAAGCACGCTCGGCACGGCGCCCCCGGGGGCGGCGGCTTCGACCGCGAGATCGACTACCGGTCCGTCCGGCGGTTCACGATCTTCCTCCTCGTCCTCGTCCTCGCCGCGCTGGTCTCGATGTGGTGGCTCTTCCGGTTCCTCCGGAAGGAGATCGCCTCCGGGCCGGCTCCCGCCCCCCCGCTCGCCGGGGCGCGGGAGAACGCGCCCCCCCCCGAACCACCGCTGGAAGGCCCGCCGCGA
>DAOMFB010000635.1:0-1524 GCA_035429585.1 Thermoanaerobaculia bacterium | reverse complement strand
CCTCGGCCAGCGCCGCGTCCACGGCGGCCCGGGAGAGCGAGGCCGCGTCGTCCGGGAGGGGCGGCGGCGGGAACCGCGGCCCGCGGGTCGCGGTGGGGCGCATGGGGGGCAGTTTAGCAACGCGCTGCGTATGATCGAGGGCGTGATCTCCCCTCCGGTCCGGGCCCGCACGTACGCGGCCGCGTTCTTCGTCGTCCTTCTCGCGTGCGTCGCCGTCCTCTCGGTCGTCATCCTCGCCCCGTTCTTCTCGGCCATCGCCTGGGCCATCGTGCTCGCCGTTGCGATCCGGCCGCTCTGGGTCCGGATCGAGCGGCGGTTCCCGACCCACCGCTCCCTCGCCGCGGCCGGGACGTCCCTCCTCGTGGCGCTCGTCGTCCTCCTTCCGGCGGCGATCCTGGGGACGGCGCTCGCGACGCAGGCCGTGCAGGCCGCGGCGCGCTTCGGCGGGTACCTCCGATCGCAGGCCGTCCCGGGGCCGGGCGACCTCTCGAAGCTTCCGGGCGTGGGGCGCGCGTTCGACTGGCTTCAGGAGAACGCCGGCGTGACGCCGGCCCTGGTCCGCCAGCACACGGCCGAGATCGCCGGCAGGATCTCCGGCGTCGTCGCGGCGAAGGGAGGCGGCCTCGTGGCCGGCTTCTTCGGCGCCCTCGGGACCTTTCTCCTGACCCTGTTCCTCCTCTTCTTCTTCCTCCGGGACGGCGAGGCGATGGCCGAGGCGACGTCCGAGCTCCTGCCGCTCTCGGCTGGCGAGCGCCGGAGGACGATGCGCCGGCTCGGCGTCATGCTGGAGTCGATCTTCAAGGGCTCGCTCCTGACGGCGCTGGTCCAGGGCGTTCTCGGCGGGATCGGGTGGGCCCTCGCCGGCCTGCCGTCGCCGGTCCTGGCGGGCGCCGCGATGGCCGTCTTCTCGCTGCTGCCGATCGGCGGGACGGCCTTCGTCTGGCTCCCCGCAGCGGCAGCGCTCGCCGTTCAGGGCCGGACCGGCGCGGCGGTCTTCCTGTTCCTCTGGGGCGCCGCGGCCGTCGGCTCCGTCGACAACTTCCTCAAGCCCCTCCTGATCAAGGGAGGCGGCGAGCTGACGACGCTCGTCGTCTTCCTCGGGGTCTTCGGGGGGATCGCCGCCTTCGGCCTCCTCGGCGTCTTCATCGGGCCGATCGTCCTCGCGGCGGCGCAGACGTTCCTGGAGACGCTGCGCGTCCTGTCGCGGGAGGCCGTCGTGGAGGGGCCGCCGACGGCCTGACGGCTCAGGGAACCCAGTCGGCGAGGAAGACGTTGGTGTCGCCCGGGCGGGCGTTGTGCCGGTTCGAGCAGAAGACGAGCTTCTTTCCGTCCGGGGAGAACATCGGAAAGCCGTCGAAGGTCGGGTTCGTGGTGATCTGCTCGAGCCCCGTTCCGTCCGCGTTGACGGCGAAGAGGTCGAAGTTGCGGCCGCGCGGGTCGTTCCGGTTGGACGAGAAGATGATCCGGTCGTGGCCTCCCCGGTAGAAGAACGGGGCGAAGCTGGCCAAGCAGAGGTGCGTGGCG
>DAOMFB010000634.1:0-1525 GCA_035429585.1 Thermoanaerobaculia bacterium | reverse complement strand
CCACCGGGTTCTGCGTGGCGAGCACGACGCCGATGCCGAACGCGCGCGCCTGCTTGAGCAGGGTCAGGAGCGGCGCCTTCGTCGGCGGATTCGCGGACGGCGGGAAGAAGCCGAAGATCTCGTCGACGTAGAGAAGAGCCCGGAGCGAGGAGCTCCCCGGCTGCGCCCGCATCCACGCCTTCACGCGGGCGAGGAGCGTCGCCACGACGAAGAGGCGCTCGGCGTCGCCGAGGTGGGCGATGGAGACGATCGAGAGGGCGGGCCGGCCGCCCGCGCCCGGCGCCATCATCGCGCCGACGTCGAGCGGCTCTCCTTTCCGGAAGGCCGCCGTGGCCGGCGAGGCGGCCACGTTGTTCAGGGCGAGGACCAGCGCCTGCCGCTCCTTCGCCGGGAAGAACGTCTCCAGCGGGAGAGCGCCGACCATGGCGAAGGGGGGCGCGGCCACGGACGTCACGAGCGACTCCAGCCGCGCCGTCTCCCCCTTCTCCCAGAGCGCCTCGACGCACCGGGAGAGGAGGATCAGCTCGCGCGACCTGACCGGGTCGGCGTCGATCCCCGCGAGGCCGAGGATCCCCGACGCGAAGGCCGTGACGACGTCGCGCCGGTCCTCCTCGTCCGCGCCCTCGGGCGGCGGCGGACAGGAGCCGACGAGGTCGAGCGCCCGCCCCGCCGTCGATCCCGGCGTGTAGATCGTCGCCTCGCGCGAGGCCGCGTACGCCGCCACGTCGGCGGGCCCGAGGCCCCAGCCGGCGAGGCCGTCGGTCCACCGCTTCGCCTCCCCGTCGGCCGTGGTCCCTCCCGCCGGGTCGACGTAGGGAGCGAAGGCGGCCGGCGACAGGTCCGGAAAGGCGAGGAGGAGGTTGCCGAGGTCCCCTTTCGGGTCGACCGCGAGGACGGGGACGCCGGTCCCGAGCAGCTCCTCGATCAGGACGATGCCGAGCGCGGTCTTCCCGCTCCCGGTCATGCCGACGATCAGGCCGTGGGTCGTCAGGTCGTCCGGGTCGAAGAGGAGCTTCTCTCCCGTCGTCCGGCCGGAGGACGCGTCGACGGTACGGCCCAGGAACAGCCCGCCGCTTCTCGCCATGGGGCGAGTCTAGCCAATCGCCGCGGTCCGGCCCGCGGCTTCCTTTATCCTCGCGGGAGCCGCCCGCGATGAGCCGCTCGCGCCGTCTCCTCTTCGAAGCCTGCTTCTTCCTCTCGGGAGCGGCCGGCCTCGTCTACCAGGTCGTCTGGGGGCGGCGCCTCGCCGCCTTCTTCGGATCGACGCTGGAAGGCGTGAGCGTCGTCCTCGCCGTCTTCATGGCGGGGCTCGGCGCGGGCGCCTTCGTCCTCGGTCGCCGCGCCGACCGGACGGCCGACGCCGGCCGGCTCTACGGCGTCCTCGAGATCCTCGTCGGGCTCTACGGCGCCGTCAGCCTTCCCGTCCTCTCCCTCGCCGGGTCCGGCTTCCAGGCCGTCTCGGTCCCTCTCCCCCCGGGGCCCGCCCTGGTCCTCCTCAAGATCGGGGTGTCCCTCGTCGCGCTCT
>DAOMFB010000633.1:0-1533 GCA_035429585.1 Thermoanaerobaculia bacterium | reverse complement strand
GCCCGCGCCGAGCCCCGTCCCGCCGTGGCGGCGCGGAGCGGAACCGTGTCGCCGTCCCGGAGCCGCAGGACGCGGCCGGGGTAGGGTCCGAACGCCCCGCCCGCGACGACGAGATCCACGTCGCCCACCGCCGAGAGGACGGGGCCGACGACGGTGATCTCCAGCCCGGCCGCCCCTTCGTCGTTTCCGGCGAGGAGGTTCGCGACCCGGAGCGCCTCGGGGTCGAGGGCTCCGGCGGCGGGAACGCCGAGGGCGCACCACCCGGGGCGGCCGAGGTCCTGCACGGTCGTCAGCAGCCCCGCCTCGCGGACGAGGAGCGCGCGGCCGCTCATCGCCGGAACCTCACGCGGTCGCCGGGCGCAAGGAGCGACGGCGGCCGCCGCCCCGGGTCGAAGAGCTCCGCGTCGGCGGTCCCGAGCAGGTTCCATCCGCCCGGCATGGAGGCCGGGTAGATCCCGACGTAGGGCCCCGCCATGGCGAGGCTTCCCGGCGGAACCGAGAGCCGCGGCGTGCCGCGCCGCGGGCGGCGGAGCCGCGCGGGGAGCCCGTAGAGGTAGGCGAACCCGGGCGCGAAGCCGAGGAATCCGACGGTGTAGTCCGCCGAGAGAAGCGCCTCCGCGAACGCCTCCGGCGAGAGGCCGAGGGCGGCCGAGACCTCGGGCAGGTCCTCCCCGTCGAGCGCCACCCGGATCTCGTGCGCGCCGGCCGGCGGCGCGGGCGCCTCGAGCCGCCCCGCTTCGAGGCCCACGAGGATCCCGGCGTCGAAGGCCGGGCTCCCCTCGACGAACACCGAGCGGGCCGCGGGGACGGCCTCGATCATCCCCTCGGGCTTCAGGCCGTGCAGGAGCGCCGCCACGCTCCGGGCGGCTTCGTTGGCCTTCTCCTCGTCCGCGTCGCCGAACGAGAGGAGCCACGAGTACTCGCCGACGGACTTCATGCGACCCTCCGACGGCGGACAGAGTAGAGGACGGCGCCCGCGAGAACGACGAGGAAGCCGGGCCACGTCGTCCGGGGGCTGGCGGCGGCGAGGAGGAGCACGATCGCCGAGGCCGAGACGACGAATCCCCCTCCGAGGAGGGGCCAGGCCGGCGTCCGGAACGGGCGCGCGAGCGACGGCCGCTTCCGGCGGAGGACGGGGACGGCGAGGACGAGGAGGATGAGGATGACGAACTCCACCGAGACGACGTACCGGAGGAGCTCCGAGTAGGTCCCGGAGGCGATCAGGACCGCCGTCCAGACGGCCTGCAGGAGGAGGGCGACGCCCGGCACGCCGGCGCGGTTCAGCCGCGCCGCGGGGGCATAGAAGAGGCCGTCCGCCGAGAGGGCGTAGAGGACGCGCGCCCCGGCCAGGATCAGGCCGTTGGCGCACCCGAAGGTGGAGACGAGGATGTCGCCCGCCATGAGCGCGGCGCCGGGTCCGGGGAAGAGGGCCGCCGCCGAGGCCGTCCCGACCCGGTCCGCCGCGGCGAAGGCGACCCCGGGGAGCCCGAGCACCCTCAGATACGAGAGGTTCGTCACGACGTAGAGGACGGA
>DAOMFB010000632.1:0-1540 GCA_035429585.1 Thermoanaerobaculia bacterium | reverse complement strand
GGGTCGCCGACCACGCCCGGGACGAAACGCGACACCGCCTCCACGACGACGAGGGCGGCCGCCTCGCCGCCGGCGAGGACGAAGTCCCCGATGGAGAGCTCCTCGTCGAAAAGGCCCGCCTCGCGCGTCCGCTCGTCGATCCCTTCGTAACGCCCGCAGACGAGGACCACGCGGGGCCGCGCGGCCAGTGCGCGCGCCGCGGCGGCGTCGAAGCGCCGCCCCTGCGGGGACAGGAGGACGACGTGGGGCGACGGCGGCTCCGCCCGGAGGGCCTCCACCGCCGCGAAGACCGGCGGCGCCGCCAGCACCATGCCGGGCCCGCCGCCGTACGCCTCGTCGTCCACCTTGCGGTGCGGGTCGTCGGAGAAGGCCCTGAGGTCGAGGACGTGGAGCTCCAGCAGCCCGGCGTCGGCGGCCTTCCCCACCAGCGCCTCCGAGAGGGGCGAGGCGAAGTAGCCGGGGAAGATGGTCACGATGTCGAGGCGCATGGGCTCCCGTAGCGTAGCGCGGCCCCGCGGCCGTCAGTCGAGAAGCCCGGCGGGTGGATCGAGGACGAGGCGCCGGCCGGCGAGATCGACGGCGACGACGATCGGGCGCGAGAAGGGGACTTCGCGCTCGCCCCGGGGCGTCTCGAGGAGGAGAAGCGGCCGCCCGCCCGCCTCGACGAGGTCTTTCACGGTTCCGAGCGGACGGCCGTCCCGGCCCACGGCCAGGAGCCCGGCCGCCTCGTGATGGAAGACGAAGCCCTCCGGCCGCTCCGGCTCGTCGCCGGGAAGGGCGCAGAGGTCGAACCCGCGGAGCCGCTCCACGGCCTCGGGCGTCGCGATCCCCTCGAACCGGACCAGCCGGCGCGTCCCGTGGGGGCGGACCGAGGCGACCCGGACCGTCTCGAGGGCTCCGCCGGGGCTCCGCGCGGCGAACTCCCCGCCCGCGCGGATGCGGTCGGGAAAGTCCGTGAGGAGCTCGACGGCCGCCTCGCCCCGGACCCCGTGCGGCCGGACGATCTGTCCGACGGCGACGAGGTCCTCCGGGCGGAGCGGGCCGGCCGCCTCAGGCGTTCTTCGCGATGAGCCGGCGGACCGTCTCGGAGGGGCGAGCCCCCTTCGCGATCCACTGCTTGGCTTTCTCACGGTCGAACTTGAGCGTCGGGGGGGTCTTGGTCGGGTCGTACGAGCCGAGCTCCTCGACGATCTTGGCCGTCGGGGTGAGACGGCCGTCGGAGACGACGATTCGGTAGGCGGGGGCGTTCGTGCCGCCCACGCGGCGGAGACGGATCTTCAGCATCTTTCCTTCCTGCTCTTCCTCTTCGGTGGAGTCAGCCGCGCATTCGCGCGGCCCCTTTCATCATCTTCTTCATCGACTGGTACTGACGGAGGAGCTGGTTCACCTCGGGCACCGTGGTTCCGGAGCCCGCCGCGATCCTCTTCCGGCGGCTGCCGTTGATGACCGACGGATCTTCTCGCTCCCCGGGGGTCATCGAGTCGATGATCGCCTCGAGGGTCCGCGTCGCGTCGTCCGGGATGTCGAGGCGCTGATCGCC
>DAOMFB010000631.1:0-1541 GCA_035429585.1 Thermoanaerobaculia bacterium | reverse complement strand
GAGGCCCGGGTCGCGGCCGACGTGACCGCGGACCCGGCGAAGGCCCTCCTCGTCGTCGAGGCCGCCGCCGGGGGGCCGGCCGACCCCGGCATCGTCGAGGATGAGTCCTACCTCCTCGACGTGACGTCCGCGGGGGCGCGTCTCCGTGCGCCCGGGCCGCTCGGCGTCCTCCGCGGGCTCGAGACGTTCCTGCAGCTCGTCCGGACGGAGGACGGGCGCGCCGTCCTCCCGGCCCTCACGATCGAGGACCGGCCCCGGTTCCCGTGGCGCGGCCTCCTCCTCGACGTGGGACGGCACTTCGTCCCCGTCGACGTCGTGAAGAGGAACCTCGACGCGATGGCGGCGGTGAAGCTCAACGTCCTCCACTGGCACCTGACCGAGGACCAGGGCTTCCGCGTCGAGAGCCGCCTCTATCCGGAGCTGACGGCGAACGGCTCCGACGGCCTCTTCTACACGCAGGACCAGATCCGGGACGTCGTCGCCTGCGCGCGGGAGCGGGGGATCCGGGTCGTCCCCGAGTTCGACATGCCGGGGCACGTCACCGCGTGGCTCGCCGGCCGCCCCGACCTCGGCAGCGCCCCCGGCCCGTATCCGGTCGAGCGGGCCTGGGGTGTCTTCGACCCGGCCTTCGACCCGACCCGGGAGGAGGTCTACCGCGTCCTCGACGCCTTCCTCGGCGAGATGGCCCTCCTCTTCCCCGACGGCGTCGTCCACCTCGGCGGCGACGAGGTGACCGGGCGCCACTGGAACGCGAACCCCGGGATCCAGGAGTTCCTCTACGCGAACGGCCTCCGCGAGAACGGGGCCCTGCAGGCGCGGTTCACGGCCCGGATGGAGGCGCTTCTCCGGAAGCGCGGCAAGCGGCTCGCCGCGTGGGACGAGGTCCTCCACGGAAGCCTCCCGCCCGGGCAGATCGTCCAGGTCTGGCGCGGCGCCGGAGCGATCGCGGATGCGGCCCGGCAGGGGCACGACGTCCTCCGGTCCCACGGCTGGTACCTCGACCACCTCCAGTCGGCCGCGGTCCACTACGGCGTCGACCCCGTCCCGGCGGGCACTGAGCTCTCCCCCGCCGCGGCGGCGCGCATCCTCGGCGGCGAGGCCTGCATGTGGACCGAGTACGTTTCCGCCGAGACGCTCGACGCGCGCCTCTGGCCCCGGCTCGCGGCCGTGGCCGAGCGGCTCTGGTCTCCCGCGGAGGTGGCGGACGTCGCCGACATGTACCGCCGGCTCGAGATCGAGAGCGCCCGGCTCGAGGCCTTCGGCCTGACCCACCGCTCCTCCCTCGCTCCGATGCTCGCGCGGCTCGTCGGCCCGCGGGAGGTCGCCCGGATCGAGGGCCTGGCCGCCCTCGTCGAGCCCGCCGGCACCGGCGGACGGGCGCGGGCGCGCGCGGTCACGCAGCAGACGCCCCTCACCTCCTTCGCCGACGCCGTCCGGCCGGAGAGCCGGGAAGCCCGCGAGCTCCGCTCCCGCGTCGACCGCTACCTGGCGGCGGCGCCCGCCTTCCGGCCCGACCCGGACCTCCGGAGAGCCTTCGAGAC
>DAOMFB010000630.1:0-1547 GCA_035429585.1 Thermoanaerobaculia bacterium | reverse complement strand
CGGAGCTCCCCGACGGCCTGACGCCGGGGCTCTAGAGCTAGACCCCCGTCCCCTTGAGCACCGTGACGACGGTGCGGAGGAGGATGAAGAGGTCGAGGAACGGGCTCCAGTGGAAGAGGTAGCCGAGGTCGTACCGGAGCTTCACGTCGGGCTGGGTGGCGTAGGCCCCCATCACCTGCGCGAGCCCCGTGATGCCGGGCTTCAGGACGAGGCGGAGGCGGTAGGCGGGCACCTGGCGCGCGAACGCGGCCACGAACTCCGGCCGCTCGGGGCGCGGGCCGATGAGGCTCATCGTCCCCCCGACGACGTGGAGGAGCTGCGGCAGCTCGTCGAGGCGCGTCTTCCGGAGGAAGCGCCCGACCCGCGTCGTCCGCGCGTCGTCCGGCGCCGCGAGCGTCGGTCCGGTCGCCCGCTCGGCCGACGGGCGCATCGTCCGGATCTTCCAGAGCTCGTACTCCGCCCCGTGCCGGCCGACGCGGCGCTGGCGGAGCCAGGGAGCGCCCGGGCTCTCCAGCGCGACGGCGGCGCTGAACAGGGCGAGGAGGGGGAGCGAGAGGAAGAGGAGGGCGGTCCCGACCGTCAGGTCGACGGCCCGCCGGAACGCGAAGGCGACGAGGCTGGCCGCCCGCGTCGAGACGGGGGTCAGCGGCAGGTCGCCGAGGCTCCGGGTGACGACGCGCGTCGCCACGACGTCGGCCAGTCCGGGGACGATCCAGAGGTCGAAGTCGTGCTCGAGGCTCCGCTCGAGAAGGCCGATCAGGACGAGGCGGTCCGCCGGGTGCGCCGACGCGAAGACGACGTCGGCCGCCTCGCCGGCGGGGAGGAGCGACGCGAGCGCCTCCGGGGCGAGGAGGCGCTCCCCGGCCCCGGCCGCCGCCCGGAGCGGGTCGAGATCCTCCTGCCAGAGATGGAGACGGTGCCCCGTGATGTCGCCGCGCTCGAGGGCGCCCGCGGCGCGCCGCGCGTCCTCCCCGCCGCCGAGAACGACGACGGGACGGACCCCGATCGGAACGAGGAGGCCCGCGACGAGCCGCCAGAGCTCGAGGGCGAGCCAGACGGCGGGGACGAAGAGGAGGAGGACCGACCGCGGGACCGCGCGCCCGGAGAGGACGTCGAGGAGGACGAGCCCCACGGCGGAGAGGAGCGCCGAGACGAGAAGGCCGCCCCGCTCGCGGACGGAATCGGACGGCTCGTCGTAGGTCCCGGCGAGGGACGTCGAGACCAGGGTCGACGCCGCCACGGCGAGGAGCCAGGGGAACGGCTGAAGCGGGAGCTTCTCCGCCGGAAGGAGCGAGGCCGTGAGCGGCAGCGGGACGTGCCGCCGGACCCAGACGACGCCGGCGAAGGCGACGGCCGCGACGAGAGCGTCCCCCGCCATCAGGAGGAGCCGGCGTCCGGTCCGCCCGCGCGGCTTCACGCCGTCTCCCCGAGCGCCCGACGGTACCCCGCCGCGAGGGCGGCCCGGGCGTCGCGGCGGTCGGCGTGGGCCTCCACCCAGGCGCGTCCGCGCGCCCCGTCGAGCGCGGCGACGATCTGGTCGCGGCGGG
>DAOMFB010000629.1:0-1558 GCA_035429585.1 Thermoanaerobaculia bacterium | reverse complement strand
CCGAGAGGAAGCCCCCCGTCGGCGGCGGCGCGAGGTTCATCTTCCAGTTGCCGACCACGAGTCTCGGGCGAGTGGTCATGTCACACCTTCCTGGAGACGCAGGGGGTCCGGGGGAACCGACAGGGTGTCGGTTCCGCCCGGCTCATCTCAGCGCCTCGATCCCGGGGAGCTTCGCGCCGCTCACGAGGTCGAGGGAGGCCCCGCCGCCCGTCGACACGTGCGAGATCTTCTCCGCGAGGCCGGCCGCGTGGACCGCCTCCACGCTCTCGCCGCCGCCGACGACCGTGAAGCCGGAGGACTCCGCGAGGAGGCGGGCGACCCCCATCGTGCCCTCGTCGAACGGCTTCGTCTCGAAGACGCCCATCGGGCCGTTCCAGAAGATCGTCCGGGCCTCCTTCGTCATCCGCCGGAACATCTCGAGCGTCTTGGGCCCGATGTCGAGGGCCGAGAGGCCCGCCGGGATGGCGTTCATGGCCACGGTCCGGGCCTCGCCGGCCTTCTCGAGCGACGGGGCGACGACGAAGTCGGAGGGAAGAACGAGCGAGACCCCCCGCTCCCGGCAGCGGTCGATCACCTTCCGGGCGATCGGAACGCCGTCGGGCTCGAGGAGCGAGGTCCCCGTCTCGAGGCCCAGCGCCTTCACGAAGTGGTTCGCCATCCCGCCGCCGATCAGGACGAGGTCCGCGCGCTCGACGAGCGCCTCGAGGGCGGCGATCTTCCCGAGGATCTTGGCTCCGCCGAGGATCGCGGCGAAGGGGCGCTCGATGGAGTCCACGACCCGGGAGAGGGCCTTCAGCTCCTTCTCCATGAGGAGGCCGACGCCCCGGGCGCCCGCCGGGAAGTGGGACGCCATCCCGGCCGTCGACGCGTGCGCGCGGTGGGCCGTCCCGAAGGCGTCGTTCACGTAGACCCCGGCGAGCGACGCGAGCTGCTTCGCGAAGCCGGGGTCGTTCTTCTCCTCGCCGGCGTGGAAGCGGGTGTTCTCGAGGAGGAGGACGCCCCCCGCGGGCAGCGCCTTCGCGGCGGCCTCGGCCGCGGCGCCGACGCAGTCGGGCGCGAAGGCGACGGGCGCGCCGAGGTGCTTCTCGAGGGTCTTCGCGACCGGGGCGAGCGAGTACTTCGGGTCGGGCGCCCCCTTCGCCTTCCCGAGATGGGAGGCGAGGAGGACGCGGGCCCCCTTCTCCCGCGCGAGGCGGATCGTCGGGAGCGCCTCCACGACGCGCGTGTCGTCCCTGACGACGCCGTCCTTGATCGGGACGTTGAAATCGACGCGGAGGAAGACGGTCTTCCCGGAGAGGGGGAGGTCGCGGATGGAGGCCGGGAGGGGGGGCATGGGCGCTCCTTCGTCGCAGAGGAGATGACCCGCAAAGGCGGGCGGGGCCGTCGGTCCCGGAAAGGATTCTATAGTCGGCTCGTGTCCGAGAGCCCCGTCGCCACCCGCGTCGTCCCCTGGTCGTACGGCGCCGGCCGGCTCCTCCTCCTCGACGAGCGGCTTCTCCCGCACGAGGAGGTCTTCCTCGAGTGCGAGAGCGCGGCCCAGACGGCCGAGGCGATCCGG
>DAOMFB010000628.1:0-1574 GCA_035429585.1 Thermoanaerobaculia bacterium | reverse complement strand
CGGCCTCCCTCCGGGCGCCGGCCTCCCCGGAGGAGGCGGCGCGGCGCCTGACGGCGTGGGAGGAGGCCGGGCCCGGGGAGCGGGAGCGCTGGGTTCAGCTGGACGCCGCGTACGCCGCGACCGAGGCGTCGGCGCGGCGGCAGCTCGAGCGGCGCTGGGCGCTCGTGGCCTCCTTCACGCCAGACGAACGGGCCGGGCTCCGGCGGCTGGGCGGGCGGCTCGCCGACCTGGACGAGAAGCGCCGGGCCCGCCTCGCGGCGGAGCTCCGGGCCCTCGAGCGGTATCCCGCCCGCGACCGGGGCTGGCGCTGGCGCGCCCTTCCCTTCGCCCGGGGCCTCACCGGGCAGGAAGTCGCCAGCGGCGAGAAGCTCCTGCTGTCCTTCTGAAGAACTCGTTTCCCGGGGCGCGGAGGGGGATCGGGGGAACCCGGCCCGGGTTCCCCTGATGCATTACCGCTCGGCGGCGGCGAGCTGCGCCGGCGCGCCCGCCTGCGCCTCGAGCTTGGCGATGAGCGCGGCGCGGCGGGCGGCGTCGAGGTTCTCCGAGCCCGCCCGGAGGATGTCCGGATTGCCGTCGATCGACCGCCGGAACAGGAAGTCCTGCACCGCCTTGGCGTCGACCTTCGTCGTGTCGCGAAGAAGCCCCGCCACGGCCGACACGAGGACCGGGTTGTCCTCGTTGAGGAGGTGCTCGCACATCTCGAGCACGAGCCCGGCCTCGCGACGCCCCTCCGTGACGAGTCCGGAGGCGGCCAGGACCGCCAGGCGACGCTTGCCGGGGCTCTTCAGGCGGGCCCACTTCTTCACGAGGGCCATCCGCGACGGCTCCTTGGCGAGGGACGGCGCCGCGACGCGGGCTCCCAGGGCTTCCGCCACGTCGACGTCGTCGGCTGCGGCGCTCCACTTCTCGAGGTGCGAGAAGAGGGACGCGTCGAACTCACGCCGGTAGCGCTCCAGGATGTCGATCGCCACGAGGATCTCTTCCCGGACCTTGCGCGCCACGGTGGCGTCCAGGAGGGCGACCGCCGTCGGGTAGTCGAGCCCGTTCCGCCCGCGGGAGACGACGTCGCGGGCCACCACGCGAAGCACCGACGCGCGGACACCGAGGGCCTTCAGGTGGCTCTTCGGCCGCGACGCCTCGGAAACGCGGAGCTTCTCCTCGGCTTTCGCGTCGAGGGCGGCCCGGATTTCCTTGAGGAGCGACGGGACGGCGGAGGAGTTCGTCTTCGCCATACGCAAAAGGAGATTTTATCACGCCACTGTGACCGACCGCACGGTACGGAACGCGACTCGATATCAGCCCCACGGGCCGCCGGGGCCGATCCGGGTCGGAACCGGCGCCCCGCCGTCGGACCTCACCGGCGTTCGGAACCCACAGATCCGGCGAGGTTTCGCGGCGAGAAGAGCGCCAGCTGGCGCGCGAGCGGATCCGGCCGGGCCCCGCCCGGCGGAGGGGGTTCCGGCGCCCGGCGGGCCGAGGCCGCCAGCGCGGCCCGAAGCTCGGCGGCGGCCCGGTCCGGGCTCGTGAAGAGCTACATCCCTCGCGGGGCGGAATCCCTCGGCTCCTCGAAGAGG
>DAOMFB010000627.1:0-1575 GCA_035429585.1 Thermoanaerobaculia bacterium | reverse complement strand
CGAGGTGCCGTACGTGGAGGTCGACGACCCGCGCCGCGCCGCGGGCCTCCTCGCCGCCCGCCTCGCGGGCGACCCGAGCGCGAAGCTCGTCATGGCGGGCGTCACGGGGACGAGCGGCAAGACGACGACGGCGCTCCTCCTCGACCGGGTCCTCGCGGTCCACCACGCGAAACGGGGGCTCTTCGGGACGCTCGTCTGGCGGGGCGCCGACGGGCGGGAGGTCCAGGCCGCGCGGACGACGCCCGAGGCGACCGAGCTGCAGCCGATGCTCGCCGCCCTCGCCGCCGACGGCGGGACGGCCGTGTCGATGGAGTGCTCCTCGCACGCGCTGACCCTCGAGCGGCTCGCGGGGTGCGCGTTCGACGTGGCGCTCTTCCTGAACCTCTCGCGCGAGCACCTCGACTTCCACGGCGACATGGACAGCTACTTCGAGGCCAAGGCGCGCCTCTTCTCCCTGCTCAAGCCGGGCGGGAAGGCCGTCGTGAACCTCGCCGACCCGTGGGGCCGCCGGCTCCTGCCGCGCATCCCGGGCCCGTCGCGCTTCGCCTTCTCCCTCGAGGGGCACGCGGCGGCCGACGTGCGCGGCCGGATCCGGGCGGTCGCGCCCCGGGTCTCCCTCGAGGTGATGGTCGCCGCCACCGAGCAGATGTTCGAGCTCCGGTCCCCGCTCCTCGGCCGCCCGAACGCCGAGAACCTCCTCGCCGCGGCGGCCGCGGGGCTCGCCCTCGGCCTGCCGGGTCCGGAGATCGTCCGGGCCCTCGCGCAGGTCGACCGGATCCCGGGCCGCCTCGAGCGCGTGCCGAACGCGCGGGGGCTCCACGTCCTCGTCGACTACGCCCACAAGCCGGGCGCGCTCGAGGGGGTCCTCCTGACGGCGCGCGAGCTGGCCAAGACGACGAGCGGACGGGTGCTCGTCGTCTTCGGGTGCGGCGGGGACCGCGACAAGGGGAAGCGCGCCGACATGGGGAAGATCGCGGCCATGCTCGCGGACGACGTCGTCGTGACCTCCGACAACCCGCGGTCCGAGCACCCGGAGGCGATCCTCGGGGACATCCGCGCCGGCGTGCAGGCCGCGGGCAAGCCGGCCACGTTCGTCGTGGACCGGCGCGAGGCGATCGCCGAGGCGCTCCGGCGGGCGCGGCCGGGCGACGTCGTCCTGATCGCGGGCAAGGGGCACGAGACCGAGCAGGTCCTTTCGGACCGGCGGGTGCCGTTCGACGACCGCGAGGTGGCCGCCTCCCTTCTCCGGGGGCCGGCCGGCGCCGACGGGGGAGGGGTGGCGTGATCCCCTGGCTGCTCGCGCCCCTCGCGGGCCGGCTCCCCGTCGTCGGCGTCTTCCGCTACATCACGTTCCGGGCGGCCATGGCGGCGCTCCTCGCGCTGATCCTCTCGATCGTCCTCGGACCCGGGCTCATCCGGTGGCTGAAGAGCCGGCAGATCGGGCAGGCGATCCGCGAGGAAGGGCCGAAGGCCCACCAGGCCAAGGCCGGGACGCCCACGATGGGAGGCGTCCTCATCAACCTCGCCGTCGCCCTCCCGACTCTCCTCTTCGCCGACCTCTCGAACCGCTACGTC
>DAOMFB010000626.1:0-1576 GCA_035429585.1 Thermoanaerobaculia bacterium | reverse complement strand
CTCGATCGGACGCGAAGTCCCGTCGGCCATCAGCACCGGCGTCCCCGCCGCGAAGCAGGATCCGCTGTAGCGGAGGTTCTGCCCGCCGACGCCGCCGCTCAGGCTCGCGAGGTCGGCATCGGAAAGTTCCTGCCCGGGGGCGCCGCCGGAGACCGGATCGGGCAGGACAACGGTGAGATCGGCCCGGTCGTTATCCACGAAGCGGAGCTTGAAGCCGGGGGGAAGCTCCTCACCGGCAATCTGTTTCACGGCAGCTCCCGGGTTTTGTAGACAGAGCTGCCGGAACGCCGCGTCCCGCTGCGACCGCTTCAGGATCTCTGCAAGCACCTGATCCGCTTGAGCCTTCGTCCAGGCCATACCCCCTCCTTGAGCAACCTCGTTTGGTGTGCAGCTTACGCTTTGGGAGGGGGAGTCAGCCAGAACGATTTCGCGTCAGAGGTCGCGCGTCTGCGGGCCACGACAGCTGTCATCCCTTTCGGTCGCGCGTTCGAGCCCTCCCCCAAGCACGGAATGAAGCGAAAGAGTGCCGGCTTGGGGCCGGCACTCTTTCGTTTCACGGCGGGGCCGACGGGCCGGGGCGCATACGGGCTACGCCCGTGACTTCGTGCGCGCCCCGGCTTCGCGGCTGATCCGAAGGCGAGGGGCTGCGCCCCTCGCGGCCCGCGACGGTTGTACGATTCGTCGATCGCGGGATCGAGCCGTCCCGGAAGCACAGGATGAAACGAAAAGTGCCGACCTTGGGGCCGGCACTCTTTCGTTTAATGGCGGGGCCGACGGGGCTCGAACCCGCGACCTCAGGCGTGACAGGCCTGCGCTCTAACCAACTGAGCTACGACCCCGCATGGATTTCGGCGAATCGGACGGACCGGGCACGTCAGCGGCGAGTCTGGTGGGAGGTACCGGACTCGAACCGATGACGTCCTGCGTGTAAAGCAGGTGCTCTACCAGCTGAGCTAACCTCCCGCGACGGAGATCCCGGGGACGTCCGGATGGCAAAGACCGCCCGGAGAGGCCCTCCGGGGCGGGCGAAGATAACGCCCGGGGCGGTTCCCGTCAAGGAAGGCCGGATGGAGCGGTACAACCTCGTCGTCGTCGGAGCCGGGTCGGGCGGGCTCGTCGTGGCGGCCGGGGGCGCGAGCCTCGGCGCCCGGGTCGCCCTCGTCGAACGGCGCCCCAATCGACGAGCGCTCTCGATGTCGTTGGAGAAGCGTTCGACGAATCGAGTCGCCTCGTCGAACGGCGCCCGGTCGACTACCCGGGGCCGTCGGGAAGCGTCCGGGCGCTGGGAGGGGACTGCCTTCACGAGGGCTGCGTCCCGTCCAAGGCGCTCCTCCGCGCGGCCCGGGCCGCGCACGAGGCCCGCGAGGCGGGCCGCTTCGGCGTCCCGGCCGCCGCCGGGGAGGCCGTCGACCTCGGCGCCGTCATGGACCGGGTCCGCGCGCGGCAGGCCGCGATCGCGCCGCACGACGCGATCTCCCGGTTCCGGGAGCTCGGGGGCGAGGTCTTCGAAGGGGCGGGGCGCCGCGAGTCGCCGCACGAGGTGGAGGGGAACGGGGGGACGCTCCGGGGTCGGCAC
>DAOMFB010000625.1:0-1580 GCA_035429585.1 Thermoanaerobaculia bacterium | reverse complement strand
GTGAGGGTCCGCTCGAAGCAGCTGAACCTGACCGGGGAAATGCTCTCCGTCGACCAGGAGACGGAGTTCGGCCCCGTCCGCGCCGCCGACGGCGGCTCGCCGCTCCTCTTCCCGACGCACCAGGTCTCCCGCTGGGTCCTCAACACCTTCTCGGGAACGACGACGCTGGAGACGGAGACGCGGCTCCTCGAGGTCCGCCTCGACCCCGCCGACTGGGAGACGGCCCTCGCGGCCGCGTCGGCCTCGGACGACGTGATGGTGCGCGACACCGAGAAGGGGATGCGGTACCTCGAGAAGACGAAGGAGGGGGAGCGCGTCGTCGTCGACAACCCGCGGACCTCCCGGCTGTTCGGCCTCGCCGGCGTCTACTGGGACTCCTCCTTCAGCTTCCCGTGGCCGCTCCTCGGGATCTACTACATCGACCTCGACTTCCGGAACAAGCAGGAACAGCTGCAGGTCTTCTTCGGCGGGCCCCTCCTCCTCGCTTCGTTCAACGCGCCGCGCCTCTTCGGCACCGATTTCAGCCTCGGCGCGAACGTCTTCGGCGTCGCCTTCCGCGGGAGCAACTTCTGGTACGAGAACGGCGTCGAGGACCCCGCGCAGCAGGTGAAGGACCGGAGCAGCGCCGCGACCGTCTTCCTCGGGGTGCCGATCCAGCGCCACCTGAGGGCGACCCTGACGGTGGGGGTCTCCTACCGCGACTTCGGGGCCGCGTCCGACACCTCCCCGGACTTCGCGATTCCCTCGAACGGGGCGACGCTGAAACTCTCGGCGGATCTCTTCTGGAACGTCCGGGGCTGGGCCCTCTCGGGGGGCTACGGCTGGTTCCGCCGGAGCGCGTGGGACCCCTGGGGCTATCCCGGCAACCCGCAGTGGGACCCGTCGAAGGACGAGTACCGCCTCTACTACGTGACGGCGGCCAAGGACTTTCCGCTCTCCGGCTTCCGGCTCGTCAAGGTCGGGGCGAGCTGGTTCGGCTCGGGCAACACGGATCGCTTCTCGGAGTACACGTTCGGCACCTTCGGCGGAACGCCGCTCACGGGCTTCTCGACGGGGAACCTCCGGGCGCAGGAGGCGATCGTCGTCCGGGGGGCCTACGGGTACGTCTTCGGGAACACCTTCCGGCTCCTCGCGTCGTACGAGCAGGCCTGGGTCACGGACGAGTTCGCCGGGTACACGCGGGTCCCGTTCGCCGGCGCCGGCATCACGTCCGAGATGCCGGGACCCTGGTCGACGATCATCCGATTCGACGCGGGCCTCCCGGTCGTCGGCCGCAACCGCGGCACGAAGGGGGGCGTCGTGAACCTGACCTTCCTCAAGTTCTTCTGAAAGAATCCGGCGTCGTGCTCGCGACCCTCGCCCTCCCGCTCCTCCTCGCGGCCGCCGCCCCGGCGGGGCCGCCCGGCGGCTGGCCGCTCTCGGCGGAGCTCCTGATCGGGGCCGACGCCGCGGCGGACGCGCCGCCCGACTTCAAGAGACCGCTCGTGAAGCACCGCGAGCGGCTCATGGCGGGGATCCGCGACGCCGCGGCCGCCGACGCGGGGACGCGGGACGCCGCCGCGCACCGGGCCGCGGCGGCG
>DAOMFB010000624.1:0-1580 GCA_035429585.1 Thermoanaerobaculia bacterium | reverse complement strand
ACGCCGCCTGCGGCTCGTGGCCGGCGTGGCGGCGGCGACCGCGGCGGCGGGGTCCCTCGCGCTCCCCGCGTGGCCGGTCTGGCTCTTCCTGAGCGCCGACGCCGGCGCCCGGATCGGCGTCGCCGCGACCCGCCGCGAGTTCGAGGAGCGGCTCCGGGCGAACCCCTACGAGACCCTCTTCTTCCGCGAGGGGCGCGAGGCGACCGTCGCCGCCCTCCAGGCGCCGCGCGTCCGGTCGCTCTTCGTGAACGGACACCCCGACGCGTCGGACTTCGACGACATGGCGACCCAGCTCCTGCTGGCGATCCTCCCGATCGGCATCCACCCGGCGCCCGCGGACGTTCTCGTCGTGGGGTACGGCGCGGGCGTGTCGGCGGCCGCCGCCGCGAAGGTCCCGGACGTCCGGCACGTGGACGTGGCGGAGATCGAGCCGGCCGTCCTCGAGGCCGCCCCCTTCTTCGGCCACGTGAACGGGGGCGTCGAGCGCGACCCGAAGGTGACCGTCGTGGCCGACGACGCCCGGAGCTTCGTCGGCCGGTCCCGCCGGAGCTGGGACGTCGTCGTCTCCGAGCCGTCGAACCCGTGGCGGGCCGGCGTGGCGAACCTCTATTCGGCCGACTTCTACCGCGACCTGAAGAGGCGGCTGAAGCCGGGCGGCCTCCTCGCGCAGTGGATGCACCTCTACGACCTCGACGGGGCGACGCTCCGGATCGTCTTCCGGACGCTCACCGCCGGCTTCGCCGACGTCTGCGTCTTCTGGCTCGACGAGGGGGACATCGTCCTCCTCGCCTCCGACACGCCGATCGCGCTCCGGACGGAGCGGCTCCGCGCCCTCCTCGACGGACCCTTCCGGGCGGCGCGGATCCGCTGGATGCGCCTCGAGAGCGCCGACGACGTCTGGGGACGCTTCCTCCTCGACCGGGCGGGGATCCTCGGGCTTCTCTCCCCCGCCGATCCCGTCCACGACGACGACCGCCCGGTCCTCGAGTTCCGCGCGCCGCGGGGCGCCTTCCGCCCCGACCCGCTCCTGGCCGAGCGGCTCCTCGCGTGGAAGCTCGAGCGGGGCGTGGCGCTGCCGGGCGTCGCCGGGCCGGAGCCGTCCGAGGCCTCGCGGTGGCTCGGGGTCGCCGGCATGTACGAGCAGCTCGGACGGGGACCCGAGGCCGCGGAAGCGATCCGTCGGGCGGCGGAGAGCCCCTCTCCCTTCGCGAAGATCCGATCCGCCGAGATCGCCCTCTCGGGCCGGCGGGTGAAGGAAGCGACCGACCTCATGAACTCCGTCGTGCCGGCCCTGCGCGGCGCCTCGCCCGACCTCGCCCGCGCCTTCTCCTACGCCGAGGCGAGGTTCTTCGCGCTCCAGGGACAGCTCGACCGCGCGCGCGCCGCGTGGGAGAGAACGGGCGAGTTCGAGGGAAAGGCGGGCCTCGAGCTCCTCGCCGTCCTCGTGGCGTCGGGCCAGGACGAGCCGGCTCTCGAGCTCGCGCGCCGGCTGCTCGGTGCGGCTCGCCTCGGCGGCGGCGTCGGCGCGCCCGAGGCTGTGATCGTCTACGAGTACCTGCGCGATCTCGCGGAGCGGCCCG
>DAOMFB010000623.1:0-1581 GCA_035429585.1 Thermoanaerobaculia bacterium | reverse complement strand
GTTCAGGCGCTCCCGGATGCGTGATGACGATGAGTGGCGTGAGGAGGGGGGCCGGGGGAACCCGAAGCGGGTTCCCCCGGGATCATTACGGCTTCCAGACGGCCACGTAGGGGAGGTTGCGGTACTTCTCGTCGAGGTCGAGTCCGTAGCCGACGACGAACTCGGTCCCGATCGTGAAGCCGAGGAAGTCGACGCGGAGGTCCGCGTTCTCCGGCAGCTGCTTCTTCAGGAGGGCGGCGATCCGGAGGGAGCGGGGGCGGCGCGAGGAGAGGAGGTCCAGGATCCGCCGCAGCGTGAGCCCCGTGTCCACCACGTCCTCGAAGAGGAGGACGTCCTTCCCCTCGATGTCCATCGACAGGTCGTGGACGAGCTGGATGTTCCCCGAGGAGGAGGTCCCCGCGTAGGAGCGGACCTGGATGAAATCGACCGAAACGGGGCGGGAGATCCGCTTCAGGAGGTCGGTCAGGAAGAAGACCGAGCCCTTCAGGACGCCGACGGCGCGTATCTCGCCGCCGGCGTACGCGGCGTCGATCTCGCGGGCGAGGGAATCGAGGCGGGAGGCGATCGCCTCTTCGGAGATGAGCACGTGGTCGATCACAGGGCATAATTCTAGATCGTGGACGCCATTTCGCGGGAAGCCGCCGAGCTGCGCACGGCCTACCAGCACCTGACCGACAAGTTCCGGACGCTCTGGGTCTTCCAGCAGTTCCTGCAGGGGCTCGCGGCCGTCCTTCCCTCGGGGGGCGTGGCGGGAACCTCGGCGGCCTTCACGCCGCTCTACGAGCAGATCAAGAAGATCAAGGACGGGCGCGGGACGCGGCCCGCGGAGGAGCTGCTGGGCGAGGTCGCGCGGCTCGACGTGGCGCTGGACGGCCTCCACACCGCCGTCCTCCTCGAGGACCGCAAGGTCCCGCCGCACGTCCTCCGGCAGTTCTTCGAGAAGGCCGGGCACGACGACGACCGCGAGCTCGTGCCGCTCCTGAAGTTCTACTTCTTCGCGCGGCAGCTGGCGCCCGACGACCTGGACAAGGTCGACTTCCTCCTGACCCGCGTCGGGACGCGGCGTCAGCCCGACGGGGGGCTGGAGCTCAAGCCGGCCGCGGAGCTCGCCGAGCTGTGCGGGACCTTCCTGACGCTGACGGGGCGCGAGGAGGCGGACCCCGTCGAGGTCCGGTCGGTCCTCAACATCCTCGAGGTGCTCCGGAAGGACATCGAGGCCTGCGCGCGGTTTGAGGACCTGATCCGGAAGAAGCCCCTCGAGAACATCCGGACGCTGAAGCGCCGGATGGGGAACGTCTTCTACAGCGCCGAGGTGCTGCAGGCGCTCCTGGCGTCGAACGTCGCCGCGAAGCGGAAGTTCCAGACCCTCTACCGGCAGGAAGAGGAGCGGATCCTGGCGACCTCGAAGCACCTGATGGAGCTGGAGAGCGAGCTGGGCATCGACCCGCGGTTCCAGTCGGACGAGTTCCAGGCGGACTTCCGGCGGTTCCGGCGCGAGCGGGAGGATTTCGAGAAGCAGTCGAAGCGGCGGGGCGTCCGTCCCCGGGACGTCCGCCGGCTCAAGGAGGCGATCCACCGGAT
>DAOMFB010000622.1:0-1587 GCA_035429585.1 Thermoanaerobaculia bacterium | reverse complement strand
GCTCGCGAAGGCCTCCGGGCCGGCCCCGGCCCCGGCCCGGCACGCGTCCGCGGAGCCGCCGAAGCGGCCGGCGGGCCCCCCGGCGCCGACGCCCGCGGCGGAGGTGGTGCTCGTCGGCAAGCGCGTGGACGAAGCGCTCCCCGAGGTCGAGCACGCGCTGAACGACGCCCTCCTGACCGGGCGCTCGTCGCTCCGGATCGTCCACGGCCACGGCACGGGCCGGCTGGCTGCGGCGGTCCGGGAGTTCCTCGACTCGCATCCGGGGGTGGCGGCACACCGTCCGGGCGAGCCGCGCGAGGGGGGCACGGCGGTGACCATCGCCGTCCTCGACGTCTGATGTCCGACGTCTTCTACGACATCGCCGACGACGTCAAGCGCGACGTCCTCGCGGCGACGGATCTCGTCGCCCTGATCGGCGCGGTCACCGGCCTGAAGAAGGCGGGGCGGTCCTGGAAGGGGCTCTGCCCGTTCCACGGGGAGAAGACGCCGTCGTTCCACGTCCACCCGGAGAAGGGCTTCTACTACTGCTTCGGCTGCGGGGCGAAGGGCGACGCCATCACCTTCGTCCGCGAGACGGAGCGGCTCGAGTTCGCCGAGGCGGTCGCGTACCTCGCC
The DNA here is from genome assembly GCA_035429585.1 of Thermoanaerobaculia bacterium. Taxonomy (GTDB): domain Bacteria; phylum Acidobacteriota; class Thermoanaerobaculia; order UBA5066; family UBA5066; genus DAOMFB01. The sequence continues at coordinate 972 of DAOMFB010000622.1, read as the reverse complement.
CGGCGGGCGGGCATCACGCTCCCGGTACGGCGGAGCGGGACCCGGGTCGACCGGGCCAAGGAGACGCGCGTCGCCGAGGCGCTCGTCGCCGCGGCCGCGTTCTTCCGCGAGGTCCTGCCGCGCCACGCCGCGGCGGTCGCGCTCCTCGCGAAGCGGGGCCTCGCGGTGGACGAGGCGGTCTCCTTCGGCGTCGGGGCGGCTCCGGAAGCGTGGGACGCCCTGAAGGCCTCGCTCGCGCCGCGCTTCCCCGAGGAGGTCCTCGTCGAGGCCGGCCTCCTCCAGCGGCACCCCGACACCGGGCGCGTCTACGACCGGTTCCGCAACCGCCTCACGATCGAGATCCGCGACGGGCGGGGCGAGGTGCTCGGCTTCGGCGCGCGCGCCCTCGGCGACGATCTCCCGAAGTACCTCAACACGCCGGAGACGAACCGCTTCACGAAGGGAAAGCTCCTCTACGGCCTCGACCGGGCCAAGGAGGCGATCCGGAAGGAGGAGACGGTCCTCCTCGTGGAGGGCTACTTCGACCGGATCGCCTTCGCACGCGCCGGCTGCGAGAACGCGGTCGCCTCGATGGGCACGGCGCTCACACCGGCGCAGGCCGACCTCCTCGCGCGTCACGCAGCCACGGTCGTCGTCGCCTACGACGGGGACGCCGCCGGCCTCGCCGCCGCGTACAAGGCCTTTCCGCTCCTCCTCGCCCGCGGGGCCGCCGTGAGGCACCTGGCGCTCCCGGGCGGGCACGACCCCGATTCGTACCTCCTCGAGAACGGGCCCGACGCGCTTCGCCGGTCCGTCGCCGCCGCGCCGGCGCTCGTCCCGGCGCTCCTCGCGCGCATCCCGGGGACGGGGAGCGACCCGTCGGCGCGGGCCGCCCGGATCGGCGAGGCGGTCGAGATCGTGTCTCAGCCCAGGGACCCCGTCCTCCGGTACGAGCTCCTCTCGCCCCTCTCGCGCGGGACGGGGGTCCCGCTG
>DAOMFB010000621.1:0-1594 GCA_035429585.1 Thermoanaerobaculia bacterium | reverse complement strand
GCGTCGACCCGGTCTACGACGTCCGGTTCACCCTCCTCGTCCACAACACCGTCCGCGGCGCGGCCGGGGCCGCGCTCCTGAACGCGGAGCTCCTCGCCGCGACCGGGCGGCTGGGCGCCAGATGATCGTCCTGAAGTTCGGCGGCACCTCCGTCGGCGACGGCGTCCGGATCGGCCGCGTGGCGGACCTCGTGGCCTCGCGGCGCGTCGAGAGGCCGCTCGTCGTCGTCTCGGCCATGGGAGGGATCACGGACCTCCTCGTGGCGCTGAAGGGCCGCTCGAGGGGAAGGGACCGGTCGGCGGCCGAGGCGGCCCTCCTGGGCGTGGCCGACCGCCACCGCGCCGCCCTCGACCTTCTCGCGCTCCCGGAGACCGACGCGAGGGCGTGTGACGCCGCCCTGGAGCGGGAGCTGAACCGGGCGCGGGAGCTCTCGCTCGGGATCTCCCTCCTCGAAGAGATCTCCCCCCGCACGTCGGACGGGCTTCTCGCCCTCGGCGAGCTCGTCTCCTCCCGCTTTCTCCACGCCGCGCTCCGCGCCCGGGGCGTGGACGCCGCGTGGGTCGACCCGCGCGCGGTCCTCGCCACGGACGCGACGTACGGCGCCGCGGTCCCGGACGAGGCGGCCACCGCCCGGCGGGTCTCCGAGGCGGTCCGGCCGCACCTCGACGCGGGGAGGGTCGTCGTGACCGGCGGCTTCGTCGGCGCGGCGCCCGACGGCTCGACGACGACCCTCGGGCGCGGCGGTTCGGACTACTCCGCGGCGCTCCTCGGCGCCGCCCTCGCCGACACGGGGGCGCCGGTGCCCGTCATCGAGATCTGGACCGACGTGGACGGGATCCTGACGGCCGACCCGCGGATCGTCCCGGCGGCGCGGCTCGTCCCCGAGGTCGGCTACGCCGAGGCGGCGGAGCTGGCCTTCTTCGGCGCGAAGGTCCTCCATCCCGCCACGATCCGGCCCGCCGTCGCGCGCGGGATCCCGGTGGCGGTGCGCAACACGTTCCGTCCGGAGGTGGCCGGGACCGTGGTGACGGCCGACGCCCCGGGGCACGGCGTCCGCGCCGTGGCGATGCGCACGGGGGTGGCCGCCCTCTTCGTCGGGAGCCCGCGGATGCTCCTCGCCCACGGCTACGCGGCGCGCGTCTTCTCGGTCTTCGAGAAGCTCGGCGTCTCCGTCGACGTCATCGCCACGAGCGAGGTCTCCATCTCGATCACCGTGGACGAGAAGGCGCCGCTCGACCGCCTCGCGGCCGGCCTCTCCGAGTTCGCCGAGGTCTCGATCCTCCGGAACCTGGCGGTCCTCTCCGTCGTGGGGAAGGGGCTCCGGACGACGCCGGGCGTGGCGGCGCAGACCTTCGCGGCCCTGCGCGACGTGAACGTCGTCCTGATCTCCCAGGGGGCCTCCGAGACGAACATCACGTTCGTCGTGGACGCGGCCGACGCGGCGGAGGCGCTCCGCCGCCTTCACCGGGAGTTCTTCGAAGGGGGTGCGGCGTGAGGGCGCTTCTCGTCGGCTACGGGAAGATGGGAAAGGCGATCGCGGCGGCTCTCATCGCGAAGGGACACGCGGTTGCCGGCACGATCGACGAGGGAGAGC
>DAOMFB010000620.1:0-1605 GCA_035429585.1 Thermoanaerobaculia bacterium | reverse complement strand
CGACGCTCCGCTCGAGGTTCCGCGTCGCGTAGTCCGGGATGTCGAGGTTCGCGAGCTGTTTCAGCGGCCCGACCTTCGGCAGGTGGCCGAGAAGCGACCCGAGCGGCCCGATGCTCTTCAGCTGCCGCATCTGGTCCCGGAGGTCGGTCAGGGTGAACTGGTTCGTCCGGATCTTCTCGGCGGCCCGGAGCGCGGCCGACCGGTCCGTGTCGGCCGAGACCTTCTCGATCAAGGTCAGCACGTCGCCGAGCCCGAGGAGCCGCGACGCGGCCCGGTCCGGGTGGAACGGCTCGAAGTCCTTCACCTTCTCGCCCGTGCCGACGAACTTCAGCGGCTTGCCGACGACGGTCGCCAGCGACAGCGCCGCGCCGCCGCGGGCGTCCCCGTCCGTCTTCGTCAGGATGACCCCCGAGAGCGGGAGCTTCTCGCCGAAGGCCTGCGCCGAGCGGACGGCGTCCTGCCCGGTCATCGCGTCGGCGACGAAGAGGACCTCGTCGGCCTCGACGGCGTCGTGGAGACGCGCGACCTCGTCCATCAGGGTCGCGTCGACGTGGAGGCGGCCGGCCGTGTCGATCACCGCGGCGTCGTAGCCGAAGAGCTTCGCCTCCTTCACGGCGGCGCGGGCCCGCTCGACGGCGTCGCCGACGCCCTTCGGATCCCAGGCGGGGAGCCCGTTCTCCTTCGCGAGCGTCCGCAGCTGTTCCGTGGCCGCCGGGCGGTGCACGTCGGCGGGGACGAGGAGAACGCTCTTCCCGAGGTTCTTCTTCAGGTGGAGGGCGAGCTTGGCCGCCGTGGTGGTCTTCCCGGAGCCCTGGAGCCCCACGACGAGGATCACCGCCGGCCGCCTCTTGAGGGCCAGCGGCGCGACGCGCCCGCCGAGGACCCTCGTCAGCTCGTCCTGGACGATCTTCACGACCTGCTGCGCCGGAGAGAAGGAGGTGAGCACCTCCTGGCCCACGGCCTTCACGCGGACGGCCGCCACGAAGTCCTTGACGACCGGGAGGCTGACGTCGGCCTCGAGGAGGGCCGTGCGGATCTCCTCGAGCGCCTGGTCGACGTGGAACTCGGTGAGATGGCCCTCGCCCCGGAGCTCCTTGAAGACGCGCTGGAGCTTTTCGGACAGGGAGTCGAACATCGGAAGGGCGCCGAGTGTAGCAGGCGGGTCCGGAAGCCCCGGCGGGGAGCCGGCCGCTTGACACGGGCGACGAAAGGACTATCCTTTCGGCGAAGCTCGAGGCGGGTTCGCCTGATTGGTGAGGGACTGTTCCATACCGCCCACCACGGCGACCCCGGACGAACAGATGACAATCGCAGGGGTTCCTTGCGTAACACCAACGAAAAGAAGGAGATCGAAATGAAGAAGCTCACGTCCGTTTTCGCCATCAGCGCTCTCGCCATCGGCCTCGTCGCCTGCGCCAAGCCCGAGGAGAAGCCGGCCCCGAAGGCCGAGGCCCCGAAGGTCGTCGAGGAGAAGCCCGCTGCGACGGCGGCCGCTCCCGCCACCCCGGCCACGGCGGCTCCCGCCCCGGCCACGGCCGCTCCGGCGGCTCCGGCGGCTCCCGCCCCGGCCACGAAGTAACTTCTCTCCATCGACCCGGAAACGCC
>DAOMFB010000619.1:0-1615 GCA_035429585.1 Thermoanaerobaculia bacterium | reverse complement strand
CTCTCGGCGGAGGGGCTCCTCGAGTCGGCGGCGGGCCTCCGCTTCCGGATCCTCCGCGGCGGCGAGCCCCTCCTCGACGCGGCGCTCCCCCTCTCCGGCCGCCACAACGCCGCCAACGCCCTCGCCGCCGTGGTCGTCGCGCTCGGGATCGGTCTCTCTCGGGCGGAAGTCGCCGCCGCGCTCGCCTCCTTCCGCGGCGTGAAGCGCCGGATGGAGGTGCTGGGGACCGCCGGCGGCGTGACCGTCGTGGACGACTTCGCGCACCACCCGACCGCCGTCGCCTCGACGCTCGACGGCGCGGTGCGGCGGTTCCCCGGCCGGCGCCTCTGGGCCGCTTTCGAGCCGCGCTCGATGACGGCCGGGCGGGCCGACTTCGCGGGGCCGTACCTCGAGGCCCTCTCGAAGGCCGACGCGGTCGCCCTCGCCGCCCCGTTCCACGCCGCGCGCCTCTCCCGGCCGGGGGGCCCCGGCGCCCTCGACGCGGAGGCCCTCGTCGCGAAGCTCCGTGCCCGGGGGAGGCCGGCACTCACCGCGGCGAGCCCCGAAGCCCTTCTCGCGACGCTCCTGCCGGAGCTCCGCCCGGGAGACGTCGTCGTCTCGATGTCCTCCGGCGCCTTCGGCGGCTTTCCGTCGCGGCTCCTCGCGGCGCTCGCCGCGGGGGCGGCGCGTTAGGGGGTCACCCCTCCGCCTCGACCCGGACCGAGAGCGTCCCGACGCCGCCGACGCGGACCTCCACGGTCTGGCCGGGGACGAGCGGCGCGACCCCCTCCGGCGTGCCGGTCAGGATCACGTCCCCCGGCTCGAGGGTCATGGCGTGCGACACCCAGGAGACGAGCGCGGGGACGTCGTGCACCATCTCCGAGGTCCGCCCCGACTGCCGCACGGCGCCGTCGACGAGGGTCTCGAGGAGGAGGTCGGAGGGGTCCACGTCCGTCTCCACGGCGGGCCCGAGCGGACAGAAGGTGTCGAACCCCTTCGCCCGCCACCACTGTCCGTCGGCCTTCTGGAGGTCGCGGGCCGAGATGTCGAGGGCGACGGTGTAGCCGAAGACGGCCCGGGCGGCCTCCTCGCGGCCGAGACGCCGGCCGCGCGTCCCGATCACGACCGTCAGCTCCCCTTCGTAGTCGACGCGCGACGACTCCGGCGGAAGGAGGACCGTCCCGCGGTGCGGGAGGAGCGACGAGGGGGGCTTCATGAAGACGAGCGGCTTCTCGGGCACCTCGTTCCCCAGCTCGGCCGCGTGGGCGCGGTAGTTCCGGCCGATGCAGAGGATCTTGGACGGGACGACCGGGACGAGGAGCCTCGCCGTCCGCCGGTCCACCGCCGCGCCGGCCCGCTCGGGCCGGCCGCCCGTCTCCCACGGCGCCGCGGCGAGCGGCACGATCGAGTCTCCCTCGACGAGGCCGGGAACGGCCCGTCCCTGATGCTCGAAGCGGACGATTCTCATCTCCATTCCTCCCAGCGGATCTCGCCCTCGAAGAGGACGCGCGCGTCCCCGGTGAGCCGGACGCCCGAGGCCGTCCCGCCGGCCCGGACGAAGTCGACGGTCAGCGTCTCGCCGGACCGGGTCGCCGCGCGGACGGGGGGCGCCTCCCCCCCGACGAGCGACGCCACG
>DAOMFB010000618.1:0-1615 GCA_035429585.1 Thermoanaerobaculia bacterium | reverse complement strand
GGGGCTCGGCCCGGGCCTCAGGCCGCGACTCGATCTTGGCGGGAGGTACGCCGAGCGCCGCGTCGAGCGTCTTCTCGACCGACAGGTCCGCCGATCTCGACGGCCGGCGGGCGATGCCGGAGTCGGTCCCCGGGAGGGGCGCGGCCGGAGGGGGCGGCGCCGCCTCGATGCCGGAGGCGAAGTCCGAGAAGATGTCGTCGGCCGACAGGAGCGGCTCGCTCGCGTCGACGCCGGGGAGCGTCGTCGCCGGGCCCGCGAGGTCCAGCGAGGGCGCCTCGCCGAGGGCCGACGCCACCTCGGCGAGAAAGACCTCCTCGCCGAACGGCTTCTCGAGGATGCTCGTCGCGCCGACTCGCTGCGCGTCGGCCCGCTTGTTGCGCCCCTTGTAGCCCGACATCATCAGGAGAATCGGCGGCGTCGCCCCGAAGGCCTGCATCCCCTTGATGACGTCCGGCGTCCGCAGCTTCGGCAGGACCGAGGAGATGAGGACGAGATCCGGCCGGGAGCGGCGGTAGGCGTCGAGCCCCTCGTCGCCGTCCCGGGCGACGACGACCTCGTGGCTGCCGGCGGCCAGGAAGGCCCGGATCCGGTCCACGTACCTCGGCTCGTATTCGATGAGGAGAACCTTCATGCCCCGCCGAGAGACGACGCTCCCGCTCCTTCCCGCAACTGATTCTCGAACAAACTATTATCGTCCCGGCGGTGAAGGTGTCAACGCATCCGGCGCCGTTTCCGGAGACGGACGCATCGCGCCGCCTCCGGATCGCCGTCGTTCCGTTCGGCTGCAAGGTGAGCCGCATCGAGGCGGAGGCTCTCGGGGCGGTCGTCGTCCTCCCGGGGCGCTCCCTGCCCGGCGAGGTCGACGTCGTGGTCCTCCACGGCTGCGCGGTGACCGACCGGGCGGAGCGCGACGAGCGCCGCTTCCTCCGCCGCGTCCGCCGCGAGAACGCCCGCGCCACGCTCGTCGTGACCGGCTGTCTCGCCGCCCGGGACCCCGAGGCCCTCGCCCGCCTCCCGGAGGTCGACCTCGTCGCCGCCGGCCTCCGCCTCGCCGCGCTCCCCGCGCTCCTCGACGACCGGGACGCCGGTCTCCTCCCCGGGAAGATCGCGCCGCGTCCGGCCGCCGCGTCCGGCGACGTCTTCGCCGCCACCTTTCCCGACGCGGAGAGGACGCGGGCCTTCCTGAAGATCCAGGACGGCTGCTCCCGGCGCTGCGCCTTCTGCGTCGTGCCGGCGCTCCGCGGCGCGGAGCGGAGCGCCGAGCCGGCCGTCGTCGAGCGGGAGATCCGCCGGCTCGGCGCGGCCGGGGTGCCGGAGGTCGTCCTCGCCGGCGTCCACCTCGCGAGCTTCGGCCGGGAGCGCGGGACCGACCTCCTGGCCCTCCTGTCGGCGCTCGAGTCTGACCCGCCCGGCTGCCGCGTCCGCCTCTCTTCCCTGGAGCCGATGGAGGCGGGCGAGGCGCTCGTGGATTTCGTCGCGGCCTCCCGCACCGTCGTCCCGCACCTGCACCTCCCCCTCCAGTCCGGCTCCGGCGCCGCCCTCCGGAGAATGCGGCGCGGCATCACCCCGGCGCGCTTCCGCGCGGCGGCTCTCCGGGCGGTCCGGGGGAACCCCC
>DAOMFB010000617.1:0-1616 GCA_035429585.1 Thermoanaerobaculia bacterium | reverse complement strand
AGGCCGCGCCGGGCGGGCCGCTCAGCCGGACGATCGCGAGGGCCGACGCGCCCGGCGGCGTCGCGGGGGCGACGATGACGTCGGCCGTCCGTTCGCGGTCGGCGACGAGCGCGCCCACGCTCCGGTCAGCCCGGCTTGACGGTCCCCCTCTTCATCGAGGTGGGGCCGAGGTCCGTGTAGCGGTCGAGGAGGAGCTGCTGCGCGATCGTCAGGACGTTCTGCATCAGCCAGTAGAGGACGAGCCCCGACGGCATGTCCTTGAAGAAGAACCCCATCGCGAACGGCATGATGTTCATGACCCGCCGCATCGCCGGGTCGCCGGTGGCGGGCGTCATCTGCTGCTGGAGCCACATCGTCAGCGTCATGAGGATCGGGGTGATGTAGTAGGGATCCTTCGCCGACAGGTCGGTGATCCAGAGCATGAAGGGGGCGTGGCGCAGCTCGATCGAGTGGGCGAGGAGGTTGTAGAAGGCGATCAGGATCGGCATCTGCAGGAGGAGCGGCAGGCACCCGCCGGCCGGGTTGACCCCCTCCTGCTTGTAGAGCGCCATCGTCTCCTCGTTCATCTTCAGGCGCGCCTGCGGGTCGCTCTTGATCTTCGTGGAGTACTTCGCGCGGATCGCCTCCATCTTCGGCTGGAGGGCCGCCATCTTCTTCATCGAGACGAGCTGCTTGTGCGTCAGCGGGTAGAGGAGCAGCTTGATGAGAACCGTGATGACGAGGATCGCCACGCCCCAGTTCTTCACGACGCCCTGGATCTCCTTCAGGCTCCAGAGAAGCGGCTTCACGAGGATCGCGAACCAGCCGTAGTCGATGAGCCGGTCCATCCCCGGGCGGATCTTCTCGAGGACCTCGATGTCCTTCGGCCCGAGGTAGAGGTCCGTCGAGAGCGCCCCGGCCCCGGAAAGGACGACGGTGTTCTCCGCCAGCGGAGCGGGCGCCTTGCCGTCGGGACCGGCGGCGGGCGTCACCGGCTGCGGGCGGAAGCTCGCCCCCTGCGCGGGGGAGGGGAGGAACGCAGCGAGAAAGTAGTTGTCCTCGAGGCCCACGGCGGTCAGGCCCGGGGCGACGGGTGCCGCCTCCTTCAGCTCTCCGTTGGCCTTCCGCGTCACCGAGCCGGCGGTTGTGAGGGCCACGGCCGAACCGGGGCGCGTGTACTGGCTCTTCAGCTCGTCGGCCGACGGATTGCCGATCCCGGGGCCGAGGACCACGCCAACCGGCTGTCCCGGCGCCCCCTCGCGCTCGAGCGTCATCGTCGCGACGTAGCCGCTCCGGAAGACGTACGTCCGGACGAGGCCGGTTCCGTCCGGCTCGCGGTACCGGAAGCGGAGCGTGACGGCGCCGTCCGTCTCGGCCTTCTCCACGACGGAGAGGGCCTGCCCCGCCCGGGCGAGGAACGGGTCCGACGGGTCCGGGGCGAGGGTGAAGCCCGGGAACCCGTCCCCGTGCCGGACGAGGTCGAGCGGCTGGCCCGTGGCGTCCCGGAACTTCTTGAGGACGAGCGACCGGAGGACGCCGCCGCGGTTCGAGAGGGTGGCGCGATAGAGCCCGGCGTCGACGGTGACCGTCTCCTCGGCGGTGGCCAGGAGGGGCGGCCCCGCGGCCGGCGGGGGAGG
>DAOMFB010000616.1:0-1625 GCA_035429585.1 Thermoanaerobaculia bacterium | reverse complement strand
AGTCGACTCGTTTGGCAAGGTTTCGCACTACAAGCACACCGTGGACTACGGTTTCGATCACTTCGCGAACGACGGCTTCCACGAGCACGCTGCCATCACGAACGCCGTCGCGTGGTTGAAGAACCGCAAGCGCGACGGCGCCAAGCCGCTCTGCGGCCTCGTGCCGGCCGCCCCCGTCGAGGCCGCCAAGCCCGCGGCCCCCGTCCCGCCCCCCCGGCCCGGCCCCCCCCCGCCGGCCCTCGCCCCGTCCGTCATCCCGAACGTCACGACGCACACCGGGGTCTTCAAGGAGATCTCGAAAGGCGACGAGCGCCGGAGCCTGCAGGTCCTCTGCACGAAGGTGAAGCAGGAGGCGGAGTCCCTCGGCGGCGCGCCCGGCGAGACGGAGATCGACCGGCTCTACCGCGCGGCGCTCGCGGACATCGACCGCGGCCGGAGCCTCGACGCCGTGCGGGATCTCGTCCGGTCGCTGGAGGGCTTCCTCGCCCGGCGGCGCGGCGCCGAGACGGCCCGGACGTTCCACGACCGGATGGCGCCGCTGCTGTAATGGACCGGGCGGAACCGACACATGTCGGTTCCCCCGGAACCCCGTAAAGCCTTCCATTTGCTCGGTCGGGCCGGGGGGCGTTAAACTCCATCGGCTTTTCCCGTTGCGTACAAGGAAGCGCTTTTCACGCCGGCAGCCGTGGAGTGTCCCCGGAACCGGCGGGTCAAAAGGAGACCCCATGCGACGGACGCGGATCGGATTCCTCCTCGCGGCGGCGGCGTGCCTCTTCCTGACGACGGACGCACGGGCCCAGACGGCCCCCACGCTCTCCGGCGCGACCGGCCTGATCGAGTCGCCGAACGCCGAAACGCTGCCGGCGGGACGCTTCTCCTTCGCCTTGAGCGGCAGCCTCTCGTCGCTGATGGCGGGGCCCTCGCTCACCGTCCCGCCGCTCCCCGACGACCCGCTGCGGTACAGCTACGGCCGGTTCGGCGTCACCGCCGCGTACGGCCTCACCTCGAGCCTGGAGGCCTACCTCGCCTGGGGGGCGCTCCAGTACAAGGCGAACTACTGGACCTGGGCCGGGAACATCAACGGCCGTGACCGGACCGGCGGGTTCAACACGACCGAGACGGACAAGTTCCGGCTCGGCATGAAGTGGATCCTGAACCCGCGCGACCCGGTCAAGGTCGCCGCGCTCGCCGGCGTCGCCTTCGCCACGGGCGGCGGCACGAGCGATCCGAACTCCTTCTCCACCGGGCGGAGCGACTTCGACTTCGGCCTCTCCTTCAACTACGAGTGGTTCACCCTCTCGACCACCTACTACGTCAACTCCGACTACGGGACGCCGGGCGCCTACTACGGCACCCCGACCGTCGGCGCCACGGTCCCGAACCAGTGGACGTGGCGCGCCGCCGCGAGCCTCCGGCTGGTGCCGAACGTCCTCCGGGGCATCATCGAGGTCAACCGGAACTTCTTCTACGGCGGCGAGTCGAACCCGAAGGCGTACTCCGAGGCGCTCCTCGGCGGCCGGGTGGCCCTCGGGAAGGAGAGCGGCCTGACCGCGACGGGCGCCGTCCGGATCAACATCGACGAGTGGAAGTACGGGAGCGACCCGCTCCCCATCGGCGGCGTCATC
>DAOMFB010000615.1:0-1625 GCA_035429585.1 Thermoanaerobaculia bacterium | reverse complement strand
CGCGCGGAAGGAGGCCGACCTCGCCGCCGCGGGGGAGATCGTGGTGGTGGCCGGACTGGTAGACATGACGATCGGCGAGACGATCGCCGACCCCGAGAGCCCCGACGCGCTGCCGCACAAGGCCGTGGACGAGCCGACGGTCTCCATGACCTTCCGGGTGAACGACTCGCCCTTCGCCGGGCGCGAGGGGAAGTACGTCACCTCCCGGAACATCTTCGACCGCCTGACGAAGGAGCTCCGGACGAACGTCGCGCTGAAAGTCGAGGAAACCGACAGCCCGGACGCCTTCAAGGTCTCCGGGCGCGGCGAGCTGCACCTCGCGATCCTCGTCGAGACGATGCGGCGCGAGGGGTTCGAGTTCGCGCTGTCGCGCCCGCAGGTCATCGTCAAGGACGTCGACGGCGTCCCCTCGGAGCCGGTCGAGGAGCTGGTCGTCGACGTTCCCGAGGAGTCGATGGGGACGGTCATCGAGAAGCTCGGCCGCCGCAAGGCCGAGATGAAGAACCTGACGAACCACGGCTCGGGGCGCGTCCGGATCGAGTTCCGGATCCCGACGCGCGGGCTCTTCGGCTACCGGACGGAGTTCCTGACCGACACGAAAGGGGAAGGGCTCCTGTACCACGTCTTCGCCGGCTACGAGCCGTGGAAGGGGGACCTCGCGGCCCGGCGCGAAGGGGCGCTGGTCTGCAAGGAAGCCGGGGATACGACGGCCCACGCGCTCGAGCGGCTCCAGGAGCGCTCGACGCTCTTCCTCGGCCCCGGCGTGCCGGTCTACGGCGGGATGATTTGCGGGGAGAACGCGCGCGAGAACGACCCCGTCGTCAACCCCTGCGTGAAGAAGCAACTGACGAACATGCGCGCCCCGACGTCCGACCTCGCCATCCGGCTCACGCCCCCGCGCCCGATGCCGCTCGAGGCGGCCATCGAGTGGATCGACGAGGACGAGCTCGTCGAGGTCACGCCGAAGTCGGTCCGTCTCCGCAAGAAGGTCCTCGACCATTCCATGCGTCGCGTCTCCGAGAAGCGCGCCGCGCAGGCCGAGGAAGAGTGAGGCCCGCGTAGACTTCCGTCCGTGAGGCTCGGTCTTTTTCCCCTCGTCCTGCTCCTCGCCGCCCGCCCCGGCGCGGCGCAGCTCCCCGCCTCGGCGGACGAGGTGGCCGGCTGGCTGGCCGGGACCTGGGACACCCGGGAGCAGGCCGCGGTCGAGGCCGAGATGCCGCTGCTCCGGCTCGTGGCCGTCCCGATTCCGAAGAGCCGCCTCTCGTTCGGGGCGCCCGTCCTCTACCGGGAGGAGGCGAAGCCGGACCGGCCGGAGCGGCCCGTCGCGCAGGACTTCATCCGGGTCGAGACGGACGCGGGCGGCGGCGTGGTCGTCCGCCTCTTCGACCTGAAGGACGGGGCGGCGGCGGCGGGCAAGTGGCGCACGCCCGCGGACCTCGCGCTCTTCGGCCGGAACGACGTCCGCGAGCGGACGGGGTGCGCGGTCACCCTGGCCCGGACGGGGGACCACTACGAGGGGACGGCGGACGGGCCGGGCTGCGCCCCGTCGCTCCTCGGGGCCAGCCGCGCGTCGTCGGAGATCCGCCTCTGGCCCGACCGCCTCGAGACCTGGGACCGCGGCTTCG
>DAOMFB010000614.1:0-1640 GCA_035429585.1 Thermoanaerobaculia bacterium | reverse complement strand
GCGTCCTTGTCCGCGCGTTCGACGGCTTCGGGCCGCAGAAGAACGCCGCCGCGGACGCGGCGACGGCGCCCTGGATCCTCTCGCTCGACGCCGACGAGGTCGTCCTCCCGGAGCTGGCGGCGGAGATCGGACGGGCGCTCGCGCGGGAGCCCTCCGGTCCCGGGCGCTCCCCCGCCGCGTTCCGGATCCCGATCCACCTCGAGTTCCTCGGGCGGGTCCTCCGCTTCGGACGCGACACGGTCGTCACGCCGGTCCGGCTCTACCGCCGCGACGCCGCCCGCTTCTCCGACGCGAAGGTCCACGAGCGGGTCGTGGCCGAGGGCCCCGTCGGAACGCTCCGGGGCCGGATCCTCCACCGCTCCTACCGGAGCCTCGGGCACTACCTCGAGAAGCTCGACCTCTACACGACCCTCGGGGCCGAGGCGAAGGCCGCCGAGGGGCGGCGGCCGCCGCGCCTCCTGCCGCTCCGCGTCGCCTGGGAGTTCCTGGACCGCGCCGTCCTCCACCTCGGGCTCCTCGACGGGACGGCCGGCCTGACGTACGCCGCCCTCTCGTCCGGGAACACGCTCTTCAAGTACCTGAAGCTCCGCGCGCTCCTCCGATGACGCCGCTCGCCGCCGCCGCGCTGGCCGCCGGCCTCTCCGCGCTCAGCGCCTCGCTCCGCTTCCACTGGTGGCGCCCGCGGCGGTACGGCGTGCCGGTCCTCATGTACCACCAGATCGCCCCCCACCGCCCCGGCTCGCGGCTGAACGCCTGGCGGGTGCCTCCCGGGGACTTCGCGCGGCAGCTCGACCACCTCGTCCGCCGCGGCCTCACCGGCGTCGCCCTCCGCGACCTCCTCGACGCGCCGCCCCGCCCGGACGACCGCCGGGTCGTCCTGACCTTCGACGACGGCTACGACGGGGTCCGGACGGCCGCGCTGCCGCTCCTCCGGGCGCGGGGCTTCTCGGCGACGGTCTTCGTCGTCTCCGGGAAGCTCGGCGGGACGAACGACTGGGACGGCGAGTCGCCCGGCGACGCGCTCCTCGACGCCGGGGGCGTCCGCGAGCTCGCGGCGGCCGGCCTCGAGATCGGCTCGCACGGAGCGACCCACCGCGCCCTGCCGGAGCTCCCCGACGCGGAGCTTCCCGCCGAGACGCGCGGGAGCCGCGAGCGGCTCGAGCAGGTTGCCGGGGCGCCCGTCGTCTCCTTCTGCTATCCGTACGGCGCGGCGGACGAACGCGCGGCGGCCGCCGTCCGCGACGCCGGGTTCCGGGCCGCGACCGTCATCCGCGGCGGGCTCGTGACCGACCTCGGCGACCCCTTCCGCCTCCGCCGCGTCGCCGTCCGCGGGACGCGGAGCCTCCTCGACTTCCGCCTCGCCCTGACGCGCGGCCGCTCGACCTTCTGACCGGTCAGACCGCGGCGCACCAGGCGATGGCGCGCTGGCGCATCGCCTCGCGCGAGGCGCCCTCCGGAAGGTCGAGGAGGACGGGCACGATCGGGAGGTCCCCCGGGTCCCAGTCGACCAGCGCCGCCTTGCAGAAGATGAAGACGGAGCTCCACAGCAGGACGAAAAGGACCGGGAAGAAAGGCACCCAGCCCGGTTTGCGCGACGCGGCGACGCGCCACACGCCATCGCGCCTCCGCCGAGACGTCGC
>DAOMFB010000613.1:0-1650 GCA_035429585.1 Thermoanaerobaculia bacterium | reverse complement strand
CCGCTCCGGTCGGCGCTCCGCCGCGCGGGCTTCACGGCCCTCCGCTTCGAGGGGCTCGCGGCGCCGCACCGCGTCCGGCCCGGCGCCGGATCGGCCGAGATCGCCCTTCCCGCCTACATCGCCGACGGCCTCCTCGGCCCCCGGCCGGGCGCCGCGCCGCGCAAGAAAACGACTCGCCAGAAGGAGACTCCATGACCCAGAACGCGCTCCCGCCGCACCACGTCCGCGACCTCGCGCTCGCCCCCAAGGGAAAGCTCCGGATCGAGTGGGCCGACCGCTCGATGCCGGTCCTCGCCCGGATCCGGGAGCGCTTCGGGGCCGAACGGCCGCTGAAGGGCATCCGCCTGTCCGCCTGCCTCCACGTCACGACCGAGACGGGGAACCTGGCCCGGACGCTGAAGGCCGGAGGCGCGGAGGTGGTCCTCTGCGGCTCGAACCCGCTCTCCACGCAGGACGACGTCGCGGCGTCGCTGGTGGCCGACTACGGCATCTCCGTCTTCGCGATCAAGGGCGAGGACCACCGGACCTACTACGACCACATCCGGGCGGCCCTCGCGGTGAAGCCGAACGTGACGATGGACGACGGAGCGGACCTCGTCTCCTCGCTCCTCTTCCTCGCCCTCGGGAAGGAGGACAAGCTGGAGCCGTCGCTGGCGGCGTGGGCGAAGGGACTTCCGGCCGCCGAGCGGAAGGCGCTCCTCGACGCGGTCGTCGGGGGGACCGAGGAGACGACGACCGGCGTCATCCGGCTGAAGGCGATGGAGAAGGACGGGGTCCTCCGTTTCCCGGTCGTCGCCGTGAACGACGCGGAGACGAAGCACTTCTTCGACAACCGGTACGGCACGGGGCAGTCGACGATCGACGGCATCGTGCGCGCGACGAACCTCCTCCTCGCCGGCCTGAACGTCGTCGTCGCGGGCTACGGCTGGTGCGGCAAGGGGGTGACCCTGCGCGCGAAGGGGCTCGGCGCCAACGTCATCGTGACCGAGATCAACCCGGTCAAGGCGATGGAGGCCGCGATGGACGGGTACCGGGTCCTCCCGATGGCCGAGGCCGCGAAGGTGGGCGACGTCTTCGTGACGGTGACGGGCAACAAGGGCGTCCTCCGGGACGAGCACTTCGCCGTGATGAAGTCGGGCGCCGTCATCGCGAACTCGGGGCACTTCAACGTCGAGATCGACATCCCGGCCCTCGCGGCGCGGGCCGGCTCCCGGCGCACCATCCGCGAGTTCGTCGAGGAGTTCCGTCTCACGGACGGCCGCGTCCTCTTCCTCCTCGGGGAGGGGCGCCTCATCAACCTCGCGGCGGCCGAGGGGCACCCCGCCTCCGTGATGGACATGTCCTTCGCGAACCAGGCCCTGGGCGCGGAGTTCATGGTGAAGAACACACCGAGTCTCCAGCGGAAGATCTATCCTAGTCCCCCCGCGGAGGCCCGAGCCAAATGTCTACCCGATTCCCGCCGCGATCGACGCGGAGATCGCGCGGCTGAAGCTCGCCTCCATGGGAATCGCCATCGACACGCTCTCGCCGGAGCAGGAGCGCTACCTCGCCGGCTGGGAAGAGGGAACCTGACGGCGCCGCGTCAGGTCTGCACGCCGGCCAGCCCCCACGCCGCCCCGAGCGCGAAGAGGACGTCCGCCGACCAGGCCG
>DAOMFB010000612.1:0-1650 GCA_035429585.1 Thermoanaerobaculia bacterium | reverse complement strand
CCGCCTGCGGCACGCAGAAGTCGCCGACCGAGCCGCTCGCGCCGGTCGACCCGACGGCGACCTTCACGCGCGTCCAGATGGAGATCTTCACCCCCTCCTGCGCGCTCTCGGGCTGCCACGCTGGCGGTTCGCCGCAGGCCGGGATGAACCTCTCCGCCGGCGTGAGCTACGGGCAGATCGTCGGCGTGAGGGCCACCGAGTCGACGCGGCTGCGCATCGCGCCCGGCGACGCCGCGGGCTCCTACCTCGTCTCGAAGACGGCCGGCGACGCGACGATCACGGGGAGCCGCATGCCCCTCGGCGGCCCCTACCTCCCCGACGCCACGCAGAAGCTCCTCGCCGACTGGGTGCGGCGCGGGGCTCCGAACGACTGAGGTCCGCGATGAAGCACCGATCCGCCCGCCTCGCCGCGCCCGCCCTCCTGATCCTCGCCGCCGCCGCGCCGCTCGCCGGACAGGACGCCCCCGCGTGGAGCCCCGGCTGGTCCGACCGCTGGCTCCAGACGGCCTCGCCGCTGGTGAACGAGAAGGGGGTCCTCGAGGCGGTCTTCGAGCACCGGTTCAACGAGCCCGTGAACAAGGCGGGCGGAAACGACCTGTTCGGGCTCGACGGGAGCGCGAACATCGGCCTCGGGGTCGGGTACGTCCCGGTGGACCGCCTCTCCGTCGAGGTCTTCCGGGCCTCCACCGGAGGCGACTACGAGTTCGCCGCCAAGTACGCCGTCCTCACCCCGACGAAGGACCGCCCGTTCGGAGTCGCCGTACGGGGCGGCCTCGACTGGCTGACGAAGTACCAGATCGAGCAGAAGGTGGGGGGCTTCGGGCAGGTCCTCCTCGCCGCGATGCTCTGGGACCGGCTGACGATCGCGGTCGCGCCCACCTTCGTCTCGAACACGCCGCTCTACCGGAACGTCTTCAACGTGCCGATCGCCGTCCAGGTCCGGATCTGGAAGGGGCTCTACGCGACGGGCGAGTACGTCCCCCGCAACAAGGACCTCGAGGGCGCCGTGGGCCAGTGGTCCTTCGCCCTCGAGAAGACCCTCTGGCTCCACCGCTTCGCCGTCTGGATCGGAAACTCTCCCGCGACGACCGTCGACCAGATGATGGCGAGCGACTACGGCGGCGGCATCCGGAACTACAACATCCGCCTCGGCTTCAACATCGTCCGGCAGTTCGAGATCGCCGTGAAGTGAGGGCTCGGGGGCTCACCCGATCCGGAAGACGATCTTCCCGAACCCTTCCCCGCTCTCGAGCCGGTCGAAGCCGCGCTTCGCCTCCGCGAGGGGGAAGACCTCGTCCACCACGGGGTCGAGGCGGCCGGCCGCGACGTCGCGGAGCATGGCGGCGAACTCGGCGTCGCTCCCCATGGTGGAGCCGAGGATGGCGAGCTGCTTCCAGAAGATGAGGCGGATCTCCTCCTCGGGGTTCGGGCCCGTCGTCGCGCCGCAGGTGACGATCCGCCCCCTCTTGGCGGCCGCGGTCAGGGAGGAGCGCCAGGTGGCCGCGCCGACCGAGTCGACGACGACGTCTACCCCCCGCTTCCTCGTGATCTCGCGGACCTTCTTCCCGACGTCCACCTGCGTGTAGTCGAGGACGCCGTCGGCGCCGAGCGCCTCGGCCTTCTTCCGCTTCTCCTCCGAGGACGACGTGA
>DAOMFB010000611.1:0-1654 GCA_035429585.1 Thermoanaerobaculia bacterium | reverse complement strand
TTCCCGAGCCGCGCCGGGAACATCTGGCCGAGCACGTAGTCCTCGGCGAGCAGGTCCTTCACCCGCTCGAGCCCGCCCAGCGCCGCGAGGTCGGCGCGGCGGAAGGCCATCGACTTCCCCATGACCACGTCCCGGCCGGCCACCGCCTTGGCCGCGGCGATCCCGGTGGCGACGCCGCCCGCGAGGTGGAGGTTCTCGAGCAGGGCCCCGGTGCCCCGCTCCCCCACCCCGGCGATGAGGTGGGTGACGAGGCCGACGCCCGGGTCCTCGAGCCGGGCCGCGATCTCCGACAGGTACCCCGCCCGCACCCGCACGTTGGAGTCGGAGACGACGAGGAGGTCGTGGCGCGCCGCCGCCGCCAGGGCCGCGAGCTGCGCCACCTGGGGGTTCACCCCCAGCGCGGAGCCGTGCACGAGCACCCGGAAGCGCCCGGGCCAGCGCCGCTCGGCCTCGCGGGCCACGGGCTCGGCGGGATCCGACGCGTCGTGGAGGCCGAGCAGCACCTCGACCTCCGGCCAGTCCTGGGCCGCGAAGGACTCCAGGTTCGCAGCGAGGTCGTCGTCCACCCCGCGCAGCGGCTTCAGCACCGAGATGCCGGGGCGCCCCCGCGGCCGCGGCGGCTCGCCCGACAGGCGCCGGCGCAGGGCCAGCCCCTCCACGGCGAGGCCGGCGAGGCCGATCGCGGCGACGGCGAGCAACGCGAGGGCGGCGGCGGTCATCCGGCGGCTCGGGCGCGACGAGGTCCCCGCGGCGTCCCCGCGGCTACAGCGGCGGGTTCCCGTGCTTGCGGGGCGGGCTCTCCTGCCGCTTCGTGCGGAGCATCTCCAGCGCGCGGATGACGCGGGCGCGGGTCTGCTCCGGCTTCAGGACCTCGTCCACGTAGCCCAGCTCGGCGGCGCGGTACGGGTTCGCGAAGCGCTCCCGGTAGGCGGCGACGAGCCGGGCCTTCTCGGCGGCCGGGTCGGCCGCCGACGAGATCTCCCGGCGGTGGATGACGTTCACGGCACCCTCGGGGCTCGTCACCGCGATCTCGGGGGTGGGCAAGGAGAGGTTCAGGTCGGACCGCAGGTGCTTGGAGGCCATGATGGCGTAAGCGCCCCCGTAGGCCTTGCGGAGGATGACGGTCATCTTCGGGACCGTCGCGGCCGAGTAGGCGAAGAGCATCTTCGCCCCGTGCCGGATGATCCCGCCGTGCTCCTGCGCGACGCCCGGGAGGAAGCCCGGCACGTCGACGAGCGTGACGAGCGGGATGTTGAAGACGTTGCAGGTCCTCACGAATCGCGCCGCCTTGTCGGAGGCGTCCATGTCGAGGGAGCCGGCGAGGTGCATCGGCTGGTTCGCGACGATGCCGACGACCATACCGCCGAGCCGGCCGAACCCGACGACGACGCTCCGGCCGAACGCGGACTGGACCTCGAGGAACGTGCCGCCGTCCGTGAGCCGCGCGATGACGTCGTGGACATCGTACGCCTTTCGCGGGTCCTCGGGGACGACCTCGTCCATTCCGTCGTCGTCGATGAGCGGGGACTCGAACGGCACGTCGGGTGGAGACTCGAGGTTGTTCGCGGGGAGGTAGGAGAGGAGCGACTTGACGACCTGGACGGCCGCCCTCTCGTCCGGGGCCGAGAAGTGGATGTTCCCCGAGACCTCCGAG
>DAOMFB010000610.1:0-1660 GCA_035429585.1 Thermoanaerobaculia bacterium | reverse complement strand
TCCGTACGTCGCCGACTGCAACCAGCTCCGCTGGGCCGAAGGGGTCCTCGCCGGGGTTCCCGCCGCCGGCGACTCGGGGGCGGCGGGATTCTCGCCCTGGATCCTCTTTCCCGGGCTCCTCACCCCGGGCCTCCCTCTCTTCAGCAGCGGCGCCGGCGCCCGGCTCCCCCTCTTCCTTCTCGCCGCCGTCGCCGCGCACGCGCTCGTCCGGGCGGCCGGCGTGCGCCGGACGGCGTTCGGCACCGGGCTCCTCCTCGTCCTGCTCCTCGGCGGCTTCTTCGGCCGGGTCGGGCTCTTCGAGTACGGAAAGGACTCCCTCTTCGGCCTCGTCTTCGCGATCGCCTACGCCGCGGCCCTGCCGCGGGGCCGGCCCGCCGAGGGTCGGCGGGACCGGGCCCTCTTCTTCGGCGCCGCCGTCCTCCTCGGCGTGATCACGCTGCCGTTCCTGGCCGTCCTGACCGCCCTCGACCTCGCGACGCGTCTCACGGCCGGCGGCCTCCGGGGCGAGGGGCGGGCGCTCGCCCTCGTCGCGGTGCCCGCCACGCTGCCGGCCCTCCTCGCCATGAGCCGGGTCTCGCCCGGAGGCCTTCTGCTCTTCGTCGCGGGGGCGGCGGCCCTCCTCCTCGCCCTCCCCGAACGGCCCGTCCCGATCCGCATCCCGGGATCCGGAGGGCCCGCGCGCCACCTCCCGCTGCTCCTCCTCGCGGCCCTCGCCGCGGCGGGCGTTCTTCTCATGCCCGTCCGCCTCGAGGTTCCGTGGAACCTCGACGCCGCGGGGCTTCCGATCCTCGAGGCGCGCTTTCCCCTGAACGGGAGGATCTCGTTCCTCCGCTATCTGCTGGCCGGGAGCGGGCCGCGTCACGTCCCCGCGGCCGCCGCCGGCCTGATCGGCGTCCTCCTCTACCTTCTGCGGCCCCGGGAACGGCGGCTGCCGTGCCTCGCGGCCCTGGCTCTGGCGCCGCTCGTCGTCTCGCTCGCGGGCATCGTCCTGGCCCGTCTCCCGGCGCCTCCGCTCTCCCCCTTCCACGTCTGGGACCTCGTGAAGGACGTTCCGCAGTGGCTCCTCGGGCCCTTCTGGGGCCTCTTCGCCGTGCTGGCCGTGGACGACCTCTCGGAGCGCCTCTTCCGGGGGCGCGCCGCCGACGGGCTCCTCGCGGTCGCGCTCTCGGCCGCCGTCCTCGGGGCCGTCGCCGTGAAGCGGAGGACCATCGCAGGGACCCTCCGGCCGGCCGTGCTGACGCCCGCCACGGGCCACCAGGACGCCGACGTCGCGGCGCTGCTCCAGGACCTCTGGAGCCTCCGGCGCGACACGCGACGCCTCGTCGTTCCCGCGGCCTCCTTCGCGAGGCCCTTCTCCGGCCTCCTCGCGGACTACGCCGGGACGTTTCCCGTGCTCGCCGAGGCCTCCGATCCGGAGTCCCTCCGGCTCGCCACGTCCCGGCGGCCGGCCCTGGTCGTCGCGAGCCGGGACATCGAGCGCCGGCTCGGGGAGCTGCTCCGTCCGGAGACGACGGAGATCCGCGCCGTCCGCCGGTTCGAGGCCCGGGGCGAGTCGCTCCTCCGGATCGCCCCGGCGGCGGAGCGCTGAGGCTCAGCCGGGCGCGCGGCCCCGCATCGGGGCACGGAACGCGCGAAGCCTCTCGCGGGCCGAGCCGGCCTC
>DAOMFB010000609.1:0-1681 GCA_035429585.1 Thermoanaerobaculia bacterium | reverse complement strand
CCGAGGCGTGATCCTCCTCCGTGACTGTGGCGCCCCGCAGCCCGACCCAGACCGGCTTCACCGAGCCGTAGCGGATCATCTCGGCGGCGATCCGGCGGGCGCGCTCGACCGGGATCGCGAAGCCGATCGTGTTCGCGCCGCCGACGATGGCCGTGTTGATCCCGATCAGCTCGCCGAGGATGTTCGCGAGCGCTCCGCCCGAGTTCCCCGGGTTGATGGCGGCGTCGGTCTGGATGAAGTCCGAGTAGGTCCGTCCCGTCTCGCCCCGGACGGTCCGCTGGAGGGCCGACACGATCCCCGCCGTCACGGTGTTCGAGAGGCCGAACGGGTTGCCGACGGCGAGAACCGGCTCGCCGATCAGGAGGTCGGCCGTCGAGCCGAGCCGGGCGGCGGGGAGCCCCTTCGCGCCCACGGTCAGCACCGCGAGGTCGTTGTCGGCGTCGGCCCCCTTCACCTCGGCCTCGTACTCCTTCCCGTCGGCCGTCGTCACGACGATCCGGGAAGCGCCCTGGACGACGTGGTCGTTCGTGATGACGACGCCGGAGGGGTCGATGATCACGCCCGAACCGAGCGACTCCGTCCGGTACCCGCGCTCCCGCCGCCCCGGGAATCCCCACGAGAAGAACTCCTCCAGCGGGTCGGCGCGGCGGCGGACGATCCGTTCGGCCGAGATGTTCACGACGGCCGGCCCGATCTTCTCGACGGCGGCGACGACGGGGGTCCGCCGGGCGTCCGACGGGGGCGGCGGCTCCCGCCGCGGAGCCTGGCCTGCCGCGGAGAAGGCCAGAAGGAGCAGAATGGCGGGGGGGACGTGGCGTCGATGCGACATCCGCGGTGCGTTCCTTCCCGGAATTCTTTGCGGGGGTCCGGCCGGTCGCTCCGGCGTACCCCCGGGAGAATCTAGCAAAGACCCTGCCCCGGGCTGGAGGAGATGATGAAGATCGCCGCCGACATCACGAAGCTCATCGGAAACACGCCGCTCGTCCGGCTGAACAAGGTGACGGCCGGGATCGCCCCCGGCGCGACCGTCGCCGCGAAGCTCGAGTTCTTCAATCCGGCGCACTCGGTCAAGGACCGGATCGGCGTCGCCATGATCGAGGCGATGGAGAAGGCGGGGAAGATCGAGCCGGGGAAGACCGTCCTCGTCGAACCGACGTCCGGCAACACCGGGATCGGCCTCGCCTTCGCGGCGGCGGCGAAAGGATACCGGCTCGTCCTGACGATGCCCGAGACGATGTCCATCGAGCGCCGGAAGGTCCTGAAGCTCCTCGGCGCCGAGGTCGTCCTGACGCCCGGCCCCCTCGGGGTGAAGGGAGCTCTCGACAAGGCGAACGAGATCGCCGCCGGACACGGGCCGAGCGCCGTCATCCCGCAGCAGTTCGAGAACCCGGCGAACCCCGCGATCCACGAGGCCACCACCGCCGTGGAACTCTGGAACGACACGGACGGGAAGATGGACGTCTTCGTGGCGGGCGTCGGCACCGGCGGGACCCTCACGGGCGTGGGCCGCTACTGGAAGCCGAAACGGCCCGGCCTGAAGATCGTCGCGGTGGAGCCGAGCCATTCGCCGGTCCTCTCGGGGGGCGCCCCGGGCCCGCACAAGAACCAGGGACTCGGGGCCGGCGTCATCCCCGCGAACTTCGACATGAAGCTCGTGGACGAGGTGGTCAAGGTTTCGAAA
>DAOMFB010000608.1:0-1688 GCA_035429585.1 Thermoanaerobaculia bacterium | reverse complement strand
AAGCCGGTGTCGGTGGTGCCTCGCAGCGTGGCGGGCGCGGCGCCCTGGGCGCCGACCCGGCGTCGAGCATCTTCTACAGCCGGGTGAAGGGCGAGGCCGAGGAGGCCGTCCGGAAGCTGCCGCTCCCCGCCCTCCAGATCTTCCGCCCCTCGTTCCTCGCGGGGGAACGGGCCGAGGCGAGGCCGCTCGAGAAGATCGGGGTCGCGGCCTTCTCGGCGCTGTCGTTCGGGGTGGTGGGTTCCCTCCGTCGCTACCGGCCGGTGGAGGCCGCGGACGTCGCCCGCGCGATGCTCGAGGTGGCGCGCCGGGAAGCCCCGGGCGCCCACGTGTACGACTCGGAGCGCATCGAGGAGATCGCCCGGGCCGGCGCGCCCTAGGCGCCCGTCAGCGCCGGGCCGCCGCTTCCAGGAACGCGAGGTCCTGCTCGAGCGTCTCGAGCTGGGCGCGGAGCCGGACGGGCGCGGGCCCCTCGTGCCGGTCGGCCTGCACGTTCAGGCGCGAGCCGAAGGCGGCGGAGGCGGGGCGGAGCTTCAGCCCGTGGTGGGCGAAGACCCGCCGGTACCGGGCGAAGTCCGCGTCGATCGTCTGCATCGTCGTCCGGTAGGCGTACTCCGCGATCCGGATCCGGCCCGAGGTGCGCATGATGTTCCGCATCATGAAGCGGGGGAGGTCCTCGCCCCGCGGCTCGAAGAGGACGATGTCGGCGGTGGGGTCCTCGTGCCGGTACCGGGCCAGCCCGTACCTCATCCGCGAGTGGAGCGTCACCCGGAAGACCTGGTCGAGGATCGTCGCGATGCCGCCGCGCTTCAGCTCGCTCCGGCCGTTGCTTCCCGGGGGCGCGGGGTGATGCAGGAACCGGAGGGGGACGATGGGGTTGACGCAGATCGTCAGGCCGCAGCGCTCGCGGAGGGCGAGCGAGAGGTGCGCGGTCTTCCGGACGCCGCCGTCGATGTAGTCGACGCCGTTGATCCGCACCGGCTTGTAGAGCCCCGGCAGGGCGCAGGAGGCGGCGACGGCCTTCGAGATCGGGACGTTCTCGTGCCCGGGGGCGCCGAAGGCGGTGGTCTCCCCCGTGTCGAGGTCGACGGCCACGATCCGGAGGGCCTTCCGGAGCTTCCGGAAGTCGTTCGAGCGGTCCGGGTGGTCCAGCCACTGCTCGAGCCAGGACTCGAGCCCCTCGTTCCGGAAGACGCCCGACGGGAGCAGCGTCGCGAGGGCCGTCACCAGGTCGGTCAGCGTCGTTTCGTGGCTGTTCTTGTAGTAGTCCCAGGCGGCGTCGAGGATGGTCAGGGGGGCCTTGACGAGCCGCAGGGCGATCTCCTCGACGTTCAGCGTGAAGAGGCCGAGGTCGTCGATGTCGGTCCGGCTCCCCGCCGAGCGAGTGACGTTCCGGAAGAGGACGCCCGGCGTGATCCCGTTGGCGAGGAGGGCGCTGATGTACGCGCCCGCCGAGACGCCGACGAAGACGTCGAAGTCGGTGAGGGAGTGGTCCTCGAGCCGCTCTTCGATCGCCGCGAGGGCCCCGATCTCGTAGATGGCGCCGGTCACCCCGCCGCCGGCGCAGACGACGGCGAGCCGGCCGCGGATCGGGTGGGGAAACCGGGTGGAACTGGGATCGCCCGCCGCGGGGTGCGGCACGATGTGCGCGGGGCGGCGGCGCGGTGCGCTGGTCACGTATGACGAAAGGG
>DAOMFB010000607.1:0-1693 GCA_035429585.1 Thermoanaerobaculia bacterium | reverse complement strand
GGTCTTCTCGCTGAAGGCGAAGGGGATCCCCCGGCTCGACGGCCGCGGCCGCGGAGACCAGCACGTCCTCGTGACGATCCGCGTCCCGAAGAAGATGAACGCCGCCCAGCGCGACGCGGTCCAGCGGCTGGCTCACGTCTTCGAGGACGGCACCGCGGGGGCGCCCACGAAGGACGAGAAGGGCTTCTTCTCGCGGCTCAAGGACTTCCTGTCCGAGTGAGCGGCGCGATCCGTTTCGTGGTGCCGGCCGCGCTGGCCGACGCGGTCGAGGAGAACCTCTTCGAAGGGCTCGGAGACGTGGCGTTCTCTGCGTCCCGCGGGCCGGCCGGCGACCTCTCGGTCTGGGTGGAGCCCGGAGACGCGGCCGAGGCGCGGACCCGTCTCGAGCGGCTCGGCGCGCCGGGCCTGTGCGGCGTCGAGGAACCTCCCCGGGACTGGGTGGCGGCAGCGGCGGCGCTCCGGCGAAGCGTCGTTCTGGGGCGCTACCTTCTCGACCCGCACGACGGCCCGCTCGCGACGGCGCCGGCGCCGGGGACGATCCGCCTTCACCTTCCGGCGGCCCGCGCCTTCGGGACCGGCTCGCACGAGTCGACGCGCCTCGCGGTCCGGCTCCTTCTGGCCGAGCCCCTCGCCGGCCGGAGGGTCCTCGACGTGGGATGCGGCGCCGGGACGCTCGCGTTCGTCGCCGCGCTCGAGGGCGCCCGGTGGACGGCCGCGCTGGACCTCGACCTCGACGCGGCCCTCGCGACGCGCGAGCACGCGCGGGCGAACCGCGTCGGACGCGTCGGGGTCTTCGCCGGCCCCCTCTCGGCCCTCCGCGTCGACGCGCCGTTCGACGTGATCGTCGCGAACATGATCCAGGAGGAGGTGGCCCCGCTCCTGCCGGGGATCCGGCGCCGCCTCGCCCGGGGAGGGCGCCTCCTGAGCGCCGGCCTTCTCGTCGAGCGCCGCCGGGAGTGGGAAGATCTGCTCTCGCGGAGCCGCCTCAGGGTCGTCTCCGATCTCGCGGAGAACGAGTGGCTCGGCACGGCCGCGGAAGCCTCCGGATGACGGGACGAAAGACGGTCGACCGGGAACCCGCGGCGGCGCGCCCTCCGCGGGTGATCGTCCCGGACCTCGCGGCGCACGCGGGGTCCTCGGGCGAGATCCCCCTCGGAAAGGACGAGATCGCACACCTCCTCTCCCGGAGGCTTCGCGACGGAGACGACGTGGTCGTCCTCGACGGAAGAGGGGCGAGGGGACGGGCCCGCGTGGCCGGCCGCGGAACGGCCGTCGTCCTCGCGTCCTTCGAAGGATTCCCCGGAGCTTCCCCGGCACCTTCGCCCTTCCCGTCCCTCCCCGGCGAGCCGGCCCGTCGGGTGACGGTCCTGCTGTCGTGCGCGGAGACGGCGCGGATCGAGTGGGCCGTGGAGAAGGGGACCGAGTGCGGCGCGGCCGGTTTCGTCCTCCTCGCCGCGGCCCGCTCGCAGCGCTCGCACGTGGCGGCGCTCGGCGCGCGCCGCGCGCGCCTGTCGCGGATCGCGGCCGAGGCGGCCAAGCAGTGCGACCGGACGATCGTCCCGGAGATCGAGGGGCCGGTGACGCCGGGCGAGATCCTCCGGACGTGGACCGGCCCCCTGCTGCTCGCGCAGCCGGGGGCCCCGGCGTTCGCGTCCTCGGCCGTTGCGGCGTGGGGGGGCGTGGCCCTCGCCGC
>DAOMFB010000606.1:0-1702 GCA_035429585.1 Thermoanaerobaculia bacterium | reverse complement strand
CCTCGTCGCCCTCTTCCGCCCCCACCGGCGGCAGGCGGCGCTGGCCGTCCTGGCGATGCTCGGCGTGGCGCTCTTCACCGCCGTCGTCGCGTATCTCTTCCAGCCGCTCTTCGACGAAGTGCTGAGCCCCGAGGCCCGCGTCGCCATCACGGCGCAGGCGGACACCGCGGGGCTCGGCGCGGCCGCGCCCCTGAAGACGCTCGCCGGCGGCACGGTCCTCCGGAAGAAGATGCCGCTGATCCGCTGGCTGGACGGGGCCCTGGACGGCGCGTTCCGGGCCGCCGGCGTCCGGCCCCAGGCCCGCGGGGCCGCCATCCTCCTCGCCATCTTCGTGGCCTTCCTCGCGAAGAACGTCTGCTCCTATTTCGCGCTGGCCCACTTCAACACGGTGGGCCTCGCCTTCGTGAGGGACCTCCGCGCGACCCTCTACGACCGGCTCCTCCGGCAGTCGACGTCGTTCTTCGCCCGCCACCCGTCGGGCGACCTGATCTCCCGCGCCACCGGCGACGTCGACCGGATCCAGTCGCTCTTCGGAACGGACCTGGCGGACCTGGCGCAGTCGCTCGCCACCCTCTCCAGCCTCGTCGTCCTCGTCGTCTCCCTCTCGCCGGAGCTGACGGTGATCGCCCTCGTCATCGCGCCGGCCATCGTCGTGCCGGTCGTCGTCATCGCGAACCGGCTGCGGAAGATCTCGAAGGCCGGGCGGGAGCGGATGGGGGACCTGACGGGCGTCCTCGGGGAGACGCTCCGCGGCCAGCGCGTCGTCCAGGCCTACGGCGCCGAGGCGTACGAGGCCGCGCGGTTCGGCGCGGTCAACGAACGCACGTACCGGCTGGCGCGGCGCGCGGCCCGGATCATGGCGTTCTCCTCGCCGCTGGTGGAGACGGCCTCGGTCCTCGCGTTCCTCCTCCTGCTCGCCTACGCCGGGAGCCGGATCGCGGCCGACAAGATGACCCTCGGAACCTTCATCTCCTTCGGGGTCGGGCTCGTGATGATGTACCAGCCGTTCAAGAGGGCCACGCGGATCAACCTGGCCCTCCAGACGGCCCTCGCGTCGGCCCGGCGGCTCTTCGAGATCCTCGACGCCCCGGTGGACGTCGTCGACGGGCCCGGGGCCCTTCCGCTCGCCCCCTTCGCGCGGGAGATCCGGTTCGCCGGCGTCTCCTTCGCCTATCCGGGCAACGCCCCGGTCCTCCACGGGATCGACCTCGCCGTCCCGCGCGGCTCGGTGACGGCCCTCGTCGGGCCTTCCGGGGCGGGCAAGACGACGCTCGTGAACCTCGTGCCGCGCTTCATGGACGTCACGGCCGGCGCCGTGACCCTCGACGGCGTCGACGTCCGCCGCGCGACCCTCGCCTCCCTCCGCGCGCAGATCGGGCTCGTGACGCAGGACGTCATCCTCTTCGACGACACGGTCCGGCGGAACGTAGCCTACGGGCGGGACGACGTCCCGGAGGAGCGCCTCCTCGCGGCCCTCAACGCCACCAACGCGATCGCGTTCGTCGCGGCGCTGCCGGAAGGGCTCGACACGCGGGTCGGGGAGTCCGGCGCGCGCCTCTCCGGCGGCCAGCGCCAGCGCCTCGCGATCGCCCGGGCCCTCCTGAAGGACCCGCCGATCCTGATCCTCGACGAGGCCACGTCGTCTCTTGACACGGAGAGCGAACGGGCCGTCCAGCAGGCCCTCGAGGAGCTGATGGACGGG
>DAOMFB010000605.1:0-1712 GCA_035429585.1 Thermoanaerobaculia bacterium | reverse complement strand
GCCGCGAGCGTGAACGGGGCGGTCGGAGCGCGTTCCGGCGGCGCCATGGACTCGGGCGAGAATAGCGGAGTGAAGGAGTCCCGCGTCCTCCGGGCCACGCTCGAGTACGACGGCACGCGCTACCGCGGCTGGCAGGCGCAGGTGAACGCGCGGACGGTCGGGGGCGCCTTCGCGGGCGCCGTCCGGGAGGTGCTCGGCGACACCGTCCGGATCCACGGCGCCGGGCGGACGGACGCCGGGGTCCACGCCTTCGCGCAGGTGGCGTCGATCCACCCGCCGCGTCCCGCGGCCACGGCGGAGATCCCGCGTCTCCGGCGGGAGGTGAACGACCGGCTCCCCGCGGACATTCACCTTCTCGCGCTCGCTCCGGCGCCGGCGACGTTCCACGCCCGGCACGACGCGCAGCTCCGGATCTACCGCTACCGCCTCTCGCGGCGGCGGACGGCCTTCGGCAAGCCGTTCGTCTTCTGGGTGAAGGACCGGCTCGACGCCGACGCGATGCGGGAGGCCGCGGCGTTCCTCCCCGGCCGCCACGACTTCGGCAGCTTCTGCGAGAACCCGGAGGGGCACGACTCGACGGCCGTGGAGGTCGCGTGGGCCCGCGTCGAGACCCCCGCCGCCGCGCCGGACCTGATCCTCTTCCGGATCGCCGCGTCGCACTACCTCTGGCGCATGGTCCGCCGCGTCGTCGGGACGCTCGTGGAGGTCGGCACCGGGCGGCTCGACCCGGGGCGGATGGGAGAGCTCCTCGCGGCGCGGTCCGCCGAGCCCGCGAAGTGGACGGCGCCGCCGTCCGGACTCTTCCTCGAGGCGGTCCTCTACGACGGCGACCCGCCGCCGCCCGAGATCGATCCGCTCCGGCCCGCGTACTGAGGCGCGTGGACACGCCCCGGCCCCCGTGGTCTCATGGCCGCCTCGTGACGTTCCTCCCGCGATCCCTCGCCGCCGCCGCGCTCCTCCTCGCCGCCGCCGCGCCGCTCCGGGCGGAGGAAAAGGGACCCCCGCTCGCGGTGCCGTTCCAGACGGGGCGCCCTTTCGCCGACGCGCTCCGGAAGGCGAAGGCCGAGAAGAAGGGGGTGATGGTGGACGTCTACGCGGTCTGGTGCGGCCCTTGCAAGCTGATGGACCGGACCACGTTCTCCGACGCCGCGGTCGCCGCGTGGGTCACGGCCAACTTCGTCCCCGTCAAGGTCGACGCCGAGAAGGGCGAGGGGCGGAAGATCGCGCAGCGTTACATGGTCACCTCGTTCCCGAGCGTCCTCTTCCTCGACGCCGCGGGGAACGAGATCGACCGCCTCGTCGCCGTCTACCCGCCGGACGCCTTCGTGACGACCGGCAAGGCGATCCTGGCCGGCCGGACGCCGCTCCTCGAGGCCCTCGCCGCCCTGAGGAAGAGCTGGGTTCCCCAGGACGCGGCCACGGTCGCCCAGGAGCTCGTCCGGCGGAAAGACCTCCCTCCGCTCCGTCCAATCCTCGGCCGCCTCCTCGGCGCCGTCGGCCGCACCGGCCGCCTGCTGACGGCGCTCGCCGCGGCGCTCGGCCTCGCGGCGTTCCTCGTGGCGCGTCACCGGGCGCCCCGCCGCACCGACGCGCCCTGCGCCCCGCCCCACAGGGTCAGCTCCCCGAACGTTGACTGGCGCAGGCCCGCCTGCTCGATGGTGCCGAGGGGCGTGATGCCGCCGCCGAGCTCCACGCGGAACACCGCCAGCGCG
>DAOMFB010000604.1:0-1719 GCA_035429585.1 Thermoanaerobaculia bacterium | reverse complement strand
GGACGACGGCGTCAGGCGGCTCCGGAGGATTCCAGCAGGCGGGCGAGACGGCGGAGGGCGCGGGTCCCCCCCGGCTCGGCCATGAGCCGCTCCGCCTCCCCGAAGGGGAACCAGCGGAGGTCGAGGGACTCGGACGCGTCCCGGCAGATGGCCTCCGGGAGGCGCGTGACGAGGGCGTAGCGGACGTCGTGGTGCCGGTGCGCCGGCTGGCCGGGACGCTCCGGGATCTCGTGGACGTCGAGGTCGAGGATGCCGGGGGAGAGGAACGCCAGGTCGGGGAGGCCGGACTCCTCCGCCCCTTCGCGAAGCGCGGTCGCGGCCGGATCGTGCTCGCCGTCGTCGTGCCCCCCCATCTGGAGCCACGCGTCGAGACGGCGGTGATGGTGGAGGAGGACCTGCGGGACGTCCGTCCGGACGATGAAGGCGCTCCCCGTGACGTGGCCGGGGCGCCAGGTCGTCCGCGCGAAGCAGGCGGGCTCGTTCTCCACGAGGGCCAGGATCGCGTCCCGGTGCCGCGCCTCGGACGCGTCGGCCGGCTCGTGGCGCCGCAGCGCCTCGGCGAGCCGGCGGCGCGGCGGGTCGGGGGCGATCACGCCGACACGTTAGCAGCGTTCCGGGCTTTCGGGCATCATGGCCTCCGTGCCGGCGCGCCTCCTCGACCGTCCTCTCATCGCCGTCTTCTGCGGCTCGCACTCGGGCGCCTCGCCGCGGCACGCCGACGACGCCGCGGAGATCGGCCGCGCCGTCGCCCGGGCCGGGGCCGGGCTGGTCTTCGGCGGCGGGCGGGTCGGCCTGATGGGAGCGCTCGCCGACGCCGCCCTCGAGGAGGGGGCTCCGGTCTGGGGCGTCATCCCCGCGGGGCTCGAGAAGCGGGAGCTCGCGCACCCCGGCTGCACCCGCCTCGACGTCGTGGCGACGATGCACGAGCGGAAGCAGCGGATGGCCGACGCCGCGGCCGGCTTCATCGCCCTCGCCGGGGGCTTCGGCACGCTCGACGAGTTCTTCGAGATCGTGACGTGGCGGCAGCTGGGGCACCACGCGAGGCCGGTGGTCCTCTTCAACGGATCCGGGTTCTGGGATCCGCTGCTCGCGGTGGTCGCGCGGATGGCCGACGAGCGCTTCATCGGGGAGCCGGGCGAGCACTTCGCCGTCGAGACGACGCCGGACGGGGCGGTGCGCCGGGCGCTCTCCGGATGGGAAAGAGGCGCGTAGGCAAGGCGGCGGCGCCGGCGCCGCCGCCGGAAGCGGGGAGCCGGAACCGGTTCCTCGCCCTCGTGACGGCCGCCGTCCTCCTCGTTCTCTCGGGGACGGCGGAGGAGCGGACCTTCGGCACGGTGTCCGACGAGCAGCAGATGCTCTATTCGGCCGTCTCGCTCGCGACGTTCGGCGAGGTCGGGATCGGCCGCGGCCAGATCTTCGGCGTCCCGCGGCCCGGGGGCGACGCGGTCTCTCCGTACGGCATGGGGCTCTCCCTTCTCGAGGCGCCGTTCGCCCTGGCGGCGCGTCCGTGGGAGGCCCTGTTCGGCGAGCACGCGTCGCAGACGCTCTTCGTCCTGCTCCAGGTCCTCCTCGTCGCCGGCGCGGCCGCGCTCGCGGGGCTCCTCGCGCGCGCCCTCGGGGCCGGGCGCTTCGGCGAGGGGCTGGCCGTCGTGGGGACGGCCCTCGGCTCGCCCCTCTGGGCCTACGTCGCCGGCGGCTTCTCGGAGCCCCTGCAGGCTC
>DAOMFB010000603.1:0-1723 GCA_035429585.1 Thermoanaerobaculia bacterium | reverse complement strand
CCACCCGTCGTAGTACCGGGGGACCAGCTCCACGGCCGTCTCGAGGTGCCGCCGCTGGAGCGCCGTCTCGCCCCGGCGGCCCGCGTCGTACGCGAGGTTGTAGTGCGCCTTGGCCGACCGGGGGAACTTCGAGATCATGTCCGAGAAGAGGGTCCGGTCGTCGCGCCAGGCGAGGTTCCGCACGGCCGTCGCGGCGCACCAGACGAGCACCGTCGCGACGAGAAGGGCCGGTCGCCAGGGCCAGGGCGCCGGCCGCGGGACCTCGCGCCGCTCCGGCGACGCGAGCCCGACGACGGCCGCCAGGAGGCCCGCCGCCGGGATGTACATCAGGCGTTCGGCGTAGATCGTCCCCACCACGAAGGGGACGTTGGAGGCGGGAAAGAGCCCGCCGAGGAAGAGGAGCAGGCCGAAGAGGACGAGAGGGCGGCCGGCGCGCACCCGCCACGCCGCGGCGAGCGAGAGGACGAGAACGGCCGCCCCGGCCCAGGCGCGCACCTCCCCGAAGCCCGATGCCAGCGTCAGCGCCTGCGCCGAATGGTCGGCCGACAGCCCGACCGGGACGAAGGTCTTCAGCGCGTACCGGACGACGAGGGTCAGGGCATTCGCGACCCGCAGCGGCGCGGAGAGGTCCACGAGGGGATTCTCGAGGTCCCAGATCCCCGCCTCGCGGGAGATCAGGAACCCCTTCAGGACGAGCCAGCGCGCGGCGAACAGGCCGCCGAGCGGCGCGAGGAAGCCGAGGAAGGCGAGGCGGACGCGCCACGGCAGGCCCCGGAAGGCCCCGGCCACGCCGCGCCACCGCCCTCCGCGAAAGAGCTCGCCGAGGACGACGACGCCGGGGAGGATCACGGCGCTCTCCTTGACGAACACCGCGACGAGGAAGAGGAGGAGCAGGACCGCCCACGGCGCCACGCGGAGACGCCCCCCCGCCGTCGCCCGCAGCCAGAGGCCGGCCGCGAGGAGAACGAGGAGCGCCGAGAGCGTCTCGGCTCGCCCGACGAGGCTCGTCACGGCCTCGACGTGGATCGGGACCACGGCGAACAGGGCCGCCACCGAGAGCGACGGCGCGCGGGGGAAGCCGAGGCCGACGAGCCAGGCCGCGAGGGCGACGGTCGCCCCGGCGTGCAGCGCGACGTTCACCGCCCGGAAGAGCGCCGGGCGGTTCCCGTGGATCCACCGCTGGACCGCATAGGTCAGGAGGACGGCGGGGCGGTAGTTCTGCGCGCTCGCGAGGGAGCCGCCGAAGTACTGCGTCGTGAAGATCTCGCGGACGCGGGACGGCTCCGAGATCCGCTCGTTGTCCCGGATGATCAGCTTGTCGTCGTAGGTGAAGTCGGCCGGCAGCCCGTTCAGGAAGGGGACGACGGCCAGGAGGGCGATCAGGAGCGCCTCCCCCCGCGCGAGCCGCGGCGGGCCGTCCGGAATCTCGCTCACGAGGTCCGGACGCGGCGGGCCGGGTCGAGGTGGTCGACCAGGGCGTCGCCGAGGACGTTCGTCGCGAGGACGACGGTCACGATGGCGGCGGCGGGCGCGAGGACGACGTGGGGCGCGTCGAGGACGTGGGTCCGCCCCCCGGCGAGCATCGCCCCCCACGACGGGGCGGGCGGCGGCACGCCGAGCCCGAGAAACGAGAGCGCGGATTCCGCGGGGATCGCCCCGGCGAGGTGGAGGGTGGCCTGGACGGCCAGGGGCGCCGCGAGGTTCGGCAGGAGGTGCCGGCGCC
>DAOMFB010000602.1:0-1745 GCA_035429585.1 Thermoanaerobaculia bacterium | reverse complement strand
ACGCCCGCCGCCCCGTCAGCATCTCGTAGAGGACGCAGCCGAACGCGAAGATGTCCGACCGCGCGTCGGCCGCCTGCCCGCGCACCTGCTCGGGAGCCATGTAACCCACGGTCCCGAGGAGCGTGCCGGGCTCCGTCGGCTTTCCGAGCGTCGGCGACTTCGTGTCGTCGTCCGCCGCCACGGCCCGCTGCCGCGCCAGGCCGAAATCCAGGATCTTCACGACGCCGTCCGCCGCAACGAAGAGGTTCTCGGGCTTCAGGTCCCGGTGGACGATTCCCTTTTCGTGCGCCGCCGCGAGACCCCTCGCGATCTGGATGCCGAAGCCGACGGCCTTTCGCATCGGCAGCGGTCCCTGCTCGAGCCGCTGGCGAAGGGTCTCGCCTTCGAGGAGCTCCGTGACGAGGAGGTGCCGGCCGGAGACCTCCTCGAACGAGTAGATGCTCGCGATCCCCGGATGACTGACCGCCGCGAGGGCCTTCGCTTCCTTCTCGAAGCGCACCACGCGCTCCCGCTCTTCGAAGAACTCCTCCGGCAGGACCTTGACCGCCACCGTCCGGTCGAGGCGCGTGTCCGTCGCCCGGTAGACCTCGCCCATTCCCCCCGCACCGATGGCGGCGAGGATCTCGTAGGGGCCCAGCTTCGTCCCCGGGGCGAGACTCACTTCTTTCCCTTCAGCCCCGCGGGCCAGTTCACGACCAGGGTCAGCGAGCCCGTGCCCGCGGCCCGGTTCGGCGTCACGAGAACGAACTTCTTTCCGTCCGCCGTGGCGTCGAAGCGCGACGCGATTCCCACGAGAGGCGGCGGGGCCACGAAGAGCTCCGTCGCCCGCCCGAAGTCCGGCGTGTCCCCCCGAAAGCTCACCGGGACGGCGAAGACCTTGTTGCTCTGGAGCTCCTGATAGAGGATCTCCCGGCCATCCGGCCGCCAGACGGGATAGGCGCCTCCCTGGACCGAGACCTGCCACTTGCGTCCGGGGCCGGGGAAGGGCGTGACGTAGACCTCCACGCGGCCCGACTCGTTCGAGTTGTAGGCCAGCCACTTCCCGTCGGGCGAGAAGACGGCGTTCCCCTCGGAGAAGTTCGTCCTGAGGAACGGGTACGGCTTCAACTCCCCCGTCAGCGGCAGGATCCAGATGTCGAAGTTCGTCTCGGTCCCGAGCTCCTGGAAGGCGAGAAGCCTGCCATCCGGCGAGAAGCCGCTCGGCTGCTTGACGGTGTCCGACGCGTACAGGAGCTCCTCCACTCCCGACCCCTCCACCGCCTTTCGATAGAGGCCCGATAGGGACGCCTTGTTGGAAGCGTAGACGAGGTAACGGCCGTCCGGCGACCAGCGCGGCGTCAGCTCCTCGCCGGGCTCGAACGTGAAGCGCGTCTTGAGGTTCCGCGCGACGTCGCAGATCCAGATGTCGTGCGTGCCGGCCTTCAGGTCGATCTCCGACACGGCGGCGCTCCGGCCGTCCGGCGACAGGCGGACCTCGTCGTAGGCCGCACGCTCGGCCAGCGGGCCGAGCACCTTGCCGGTGCGATCCGTCCACTCGAGCTGGGCCCCGAGAGCGACCGCCGCCCCGACCTGGACCACCAGGACGCCGGCCTGCGAGGCCGAGAACAGACCTTTCGCGGCACCGACCGCCATGCTGACGTTCTCGGCCACGGGGTGCGGCTCGCCCAGCAGCGCGAGGCGCTCCGGGTCGAAGCGCTGCGCCATCAGGGCGCGATCGCGCAGGAAGAGGAGATGGCCCGAGGCGA
>DAOMFB010000601.1:0-1754 GCA_035429585.1 Thermoanaerobaculia bacterium | reverse complement strand
CCGCGGTCCGGGCCCCGGCGCCGTCCCTCGCGGCGCTCCGCGCGCGCGCCGCCGACTACGTGGTCCTCACGAAGCCTCGGATCACGCTCTTCGTCGTCCTGACCGCGGCGGTCGGCTTCGCCGCCGGCACGACGGGCCGGCTCGCGGCGATGGACCTCGTCCTCCTCGCCCACACCCTCGCCGGCACGGCCCTCGTCGCCTCGGGCACGAGCGCCTTCAACCAGCTCTCCGAGCTCGGCCTGGACGGCCGGATGCGGCGGACGGCCGGCCGCCCCCTTCCGGCCGGGCGCCTCTCGCCGCTCGGGGCCTTCCTCTTCGCCGCCGCCCTCTCCGTCGCGGGCATCGCGGAGCTCGCCCTCTTCGTGAACTTCCTCACGGCCGTCCTCGCGGCCGCGACGCTCGTCAGCTACGTCTGCCTCTACACGCCGATGAAGACGGTATCGCCCCTCTCGACGATCGTCGGGGCGGTCCCCGGAGCGCTCCCGCCCCTCGGAGGCTTCACGGCCGTCCAGGGGGCGATCGCCGCGCCGGGCCTCGTCCTCTTCGTCCTCCTCTTCCTCTGGCAGCTGCCGCACTTCTTCGCCATCGGGTGGCGCCACCGCGCGGACTACGGGGCGGCCGGCGTCCGGATCCTCCCGACGATCGACCCGACGGGACGCCGGACGTCGCGGCAGGCGTTCGGCTGGTGCCTCGCCCTCCTGCCCGCGAGCCTGCTGCCTCCGGCCCTCGGCATGGCCGGGAGCGTCTACGCCGTCGGGGCGCTCGCCCTGACGCTCCTCTTCCTCGCGGCGTCGTTCCGCTTCGCGCGCGAGACGACCGACGAGCGCGCGCTCGCCCTTTTCCTGGCCTCGATCGGATGGCTGCCCGCCGTCCTCCTCCTCCTCGTCCTCGACCGCGTGGCCGGCTGAGCGCCGCGGTGTCCGTCCTCTCGGCCGACCGCCTCACGCGCGACTTCGGCGCGCGTCGCGCCCTCGACGGCGTCTCCCTGGCCGTGGACGCGGGCGAGGTCTTTGCCCTCCTCGGCCCGAACGGCGCCGGCAAGACGACGCTGTTCCGGATCCTCGCGACGCTCCTGGCGCCGACCTCCGGGACCTTCCGCGTGGCGGGCCACGAGCCCTCGGGCGACCTCGCCGCGCTCCGGCGCGCCCTCGGCGTCGTGTTCCAGTCCCCCAGCCTGGACCGGAAGCTGACGGTGCTCGAGAACCTCCTCCTCCAGGGGACGCTCTACGGCCTCGCGGGCGCTCCGCTCCGCTCGCGCGCCGGCGAGCTCCTCGACCGCTTCGGGATCGCGGATCGCGCCGGCGACGCCGTCGAGACGCTCTCGGGAGGGCTCGCCCGCCGGGTGGAGATCGCCAAGGCGCTCCTCCACCGCCCCCCCGTCCTGCTCCTCGACGAGCCGTCCACGGGGCTCGACCCGGGCGCGCGGCGCGATCTGACGGCCCTCCTCGCGTCCCTGGCCGCGGCGGGCGCCGCCGTCCTCCTGACGACGCACCTCGTCGAGGAGGCCGAGGCGGCCACGCGGGTCGGGATCCTCGACCGCGGCCGCCTCGCGGCCCTCGGGACGCCCGCCGCCCTCCGGGCGACCGTGGGAGGCGACGTCCTCGCCCTCGAGACGGAGGAGGGGCACGAGGCCGAGGCGCTCGCCCGGGCCGTCGCCGCGCGGTCCGGCGCCGCGGCGGGGCAGGTCACGGCGGTCGGGGCGACGGTGCGGCTCGAGAGGGCGCGGGGACCCCAGTCCGGTCCGGCCCCCCGCG
>DAOMFB010000600.1:0-1757 GCA_035429585.1 Thermoanaerobaculia bacterium | reverse complement strand
GGCGAGGGGCTCGGCGAGCACGGCGAGGACGAGCACGGGATCTTCCTCTACCGCTGGGCCCTCCAGGTGCCTCTCATGGTGAAGCTCCCGAAGGGAGAGATGGGCGGCGCCTCGGTGGCCGCGCCGGTCGCGCTCTCCGACGTCTTCGCCACGGTGGTCCGGGCCGCCGGCCTGGCAGACGCCGCGCCGCCCCCCGGGAGCGTCTCCCTCCTCGACACGGCATCGGGGCGCCCGCGGCCGGGAGGAGCGATCTACGCCGAGACGCTCTACCCGCGGATCCACTTCGGCTGGTCCGACCTGACCTCCCTCCTCGACGCGCCGTGGCAGTACATCGAGGCCCCGAAGCCCGAGCTCTACGACCTCGACAAGGACCCGGCGGAGAGGCAGAACCTCGCCGCCGGCCTCCCCCCGGCCTTCCGGACCCTCCGGATCGAGATGGAGAAGCGGCGCGCCGCCTTCACCGCGCCGGCGAACGTCGACCCCGAGGAGGCGAAGAAGCTCGCCTCCCTCGGCTACCTCTCGACCGGCGCCACGGCGGGAAGCGGGCCCCTCCCCGACCCGAAGGACGAGATCCGCCTCGTCGGCGATCTGAAGACGGCGACGGGGTTCTTCCAGAGCAAGCGCTACCCGGAGGCGATCGCCCTCTTCCGGAAGCTCCTCGACCGGAACCCGCGGATGCTCGACGTCTGGGACCTCTACGCGCAGGCGCTCCAGCGGATGGGGCGGACGGAGGAGGCCCTGGCGGTCCTGAAGAAGGGGATCGCGGCCTCGCCGGACGGAGCGACGCACTACTTCGTCGCGGCGGCGAACCTCTGCCTCGTCCTCGGCAAGACGGACGAGGCGCTCCGGAACGCCGAGATCGCCCAAGGGCGCGGCGACCCGAGCGCGGAGGACGCGCTCGCCCGGATCCACCTCGCGCGGAAGGAGTGGGACGCCGCCGAGAAGGAGGCGCTCGCGTCGCTCCGCGCGCGGCCGACGAAACGGCTCCCCTACCTGATCCTCGCCCGGGTGGAGCTGGAGCGGAACGACCTGCCGAAGGCGCTGGAGCTGGTCGAGAAGTCGCGCTCGCTCGCCGAAGGGCACGAGAACCGCGACATCCAGGGCTTCCACTACCTCCGGGGCGACATCCTCGCACGGATGGAGCGGTTCCCGGAGGCCGAGGCGGAGTTCCGGGAGGAGATCCAGCGCTTCCCCGAGACGCTGGAGGCGTACGTCTCGCTCACGGCCCTCTACGCCTCCCGGGGGCGCCTCGCGGAGGTGAGGGAGACGATCCGGCAGATGGTCGCCGCAAACCCCTCCCCGGAGGCCTACGCGCGGGGGATCCAGACGCTTCGCGTCGTCGGGGACGCCTCGGGGGCGGAGGCCGTCCGCCGCGCCGCCACGGTGAAGTTCCCGTCGGACCGGCGCTTCGGCGGCGCGGCCTGAACGGGCTGCCGATGATCTCGCGCCGCGCCGCCGCGCTCCTTTCCGCCGCGCTCCTCGCCGCCGGCTGCGGCAAGGGACGCTCCGCAGCGAAGAGCTGGCCCGGCGCCCCCGTCGTCCTCGTCTCCATCGACACCCTCCGCTCCGACCACCTCCCCATGTACGGCTACGCCGGCGTGGAGACCCCCGCCCTCTCGGCCTTCCGCAAGGAGGCCGTCCTCTTCGAGCGCGCCTTCAGCCACGTCCCCCTCCCTCTCCCCTCCCACCGCACCCTCCTCACGGGAAACCCCCCCGCCCTCCACCGCCTGCGCGCGCGATTCGGCGATCGCCTCGAC
>DAOMFB010000599.1:0-1771 GCA_035429585.1 Thermoanaerobaculia bacterium | reverse complement strand
CCGTCGGCGCATCCAGGAGGTCGAGCATCTTCCCGACGCCCGACCGGACCCTCTCGTTCGTGATCCGCTCGACCTCCCGGGCGGCCTCGAGGGCCTTCCGGGCGGTCAGGCTGCGAGCCTCGGCGGTCCGCGCCTCCTCGAAGGCCTGGCGCACCTCGAGGCGGACCCCTTCGTTGAAGCGGGCGACGTCCTCGCGCCCGGCGCGCGCCTCCTCCCGCGCCGCGACCGCGGCGGCGTGGTCCGAGCCCCCGGCGAAGACGTTCCAGGTGGCGACGGCGACGAGGGAGCCGTTCGTCCCGCTCGACCCGAAGACGTGGTCCCCGTACAGCTCGCCGCGCGCGACGAACGCGAGCTTCGGCCAGTACGAGGCCTTCCGGGCCTTCTCCTCCAGCTCGCCCGCGGCCAGGAGCTTCTGCGCCGAGACGAGGTCGGGGCGGGAGGCCGCCGTGTCGAGCCACGGCCCGACGGCCCCCTCGAGGGGACGGGGCTCCGGGAGCGGCGCGAGGGACCAGGCCTCGTCCCCGGGCGCTCCGAGGCGGAACGCCAGGTTCGCGTTCGCGACGCGGACGCGGCCGTCGGCCTCCGCGACGAGGTCGTCGATCCGCGACAGCTCCACCTCGGCCCGGAGGAGCTCGGAGCGGACGAGCATCCCCTGCTCGACGTAGTTCCGGGCGAGCGCCACGTGCGCCGCGACCGTCTCGCGGGCCTTCGCGAGGAGTCGGGCGTACTCCTCGGCCTGGGCGACCATCACGTACGCCTCCGCGGCCGCGAGGGCGGCGGCGTTCCCGCTCCAGTCGGCCGACTGGCCCGCCGCGGCCGCCGCGAGCCTCGCCTGGTCGACGCGCGTCGAGAGCTCGCCCCCCGTGAAGAGGGGGAGGACGATCTCGGCCCGGGTGATCCCGGCGTTGATCGGGGCGGGGCTGTTCGGGTCGCTCTGGACGAAGTCGGGGAACGAGAACGTTCCCTGGTTCAGCTTCAGGGCGAAGACCTCGGCCGGGTTGTTCGTCCGGGTCCAGAGGGCCGTCAGGTTCACCGAGGGGAGGCGGAAGCCCGTGGCCTGCGAGGCGCGGGCCTCGGCGGCCTGCTGCCGGGCGCGGGCGGCGGTCACCTCGCGGGCGTTCTCCCGCGCGCGCCGCATCGTCTCGGCGAGGGAGAGGGGCTCCTCCGCCGCGAGCGGGGCGGCCGGGAGGAGAGCGGCGAGGAGGGCGGCGAGGAGGGCGAGCGTTCGGACGGTCGTCATCGGTCCTCCGCAGGTGCGCGTCATCGAGGTAGAGAATATATAGCTATATAGTTATGGTTGTCAAGCGGGCGGGCCGCCGCCGCCTCGGGCCGCTTACTTCCTGCGCTGCAGAAGCTTGACGCCGAAGGCGTCCCCTGCGAAGGGCTCGGCGCCCCACCGGGCGACCGGCTCGTAGCGCTCCCGGAGGACCGCACCGAGCCCTGCGAGGTAGTCCCGGCCGAAGGAACGGGGGCCGAACTCCGAGGTGTCCTTGTGGACGAGGACGACCCAGTCGGGAGGACGCTCCTCGAACGCCGCGAGAACGGTCCCCTCCCCGAAGGCGCGGGCTTCCACCGGCATGAGCGTCCCGAACCGCGTCGGGCGGGAGAGGCCGGTGAGCGTGTTGAGGAGGAGCCCTTCCGGGAGGACGGCGAGCGTGTCGCCCGGCCGCGCGGCGACGGCGATCGCGGCCCGGTCCTCTTCGAGCACGCCGCCGCGTTCGCCCGGGTCGAAGCGGTTGGCCCCCGCCACGACGCGCCAGGCCTCCAGGCC
>DAOMFB010000598.1:0-1779 GCA_035429585.1 Thermoanaerobaculia bacterium | reverse complement strand
GAGAGGGCCAGGCCGCCGTAGAGGCGCGACGCGCCGGCACCGGGCGACCGCTCGGCCGTCAGGAGAGCGCCCGCCCCCGTGGCGAGGAAGGCGAGGCCGGCCGCGAGGAGGAAGACGTACCGGACGTCCCAGGGGGCGGGGACCGGCACCGTCCGGAGCGCCCGGAGCTCGCCGCTCCGGAGGACGACGAGATCCCCCGGAGCGCGGGCGAGGAAGAGGGAGGGATCGCCCGCGGCCGGCGCCTCGCGCCCGTCGACGACGAGGATGAGGTCGTCGGTCCTCAGGCCGGCCGGGGCGGCCGAGCGCCCGACGGACCGGACCCGGAATCCCTCCGCTTCGCGGGAGACGAGGACGTCCGCCCGGCCCACCCGGGAGGCTTTCCGCGCGAAGGAGAGGGAGATTGGGAAGAGGCTCAGGACGAACAGCAGCGCGAGGGTGCCGGTCAGAACGCGAGCCACTACCTTGGTGCGGTCAGACACTCAACCGAGTGCACGCAACGGAGGTGCCACCTCTACGACCTCTCGGACTCCTGAAATCCTTTGAGCTGCAAGTTGTTACGGCAGATTCTGCCCGGAGGAGGGAGCGACTGTTCCGATCGTTGGATGGGGCTACGGCTTCTTGAAGGAGCCGTGTCAGAACGAGAC
This sequence comes from Thermoanaerobaculia bacterium, assembly GCA_035429585.1. GTDB lineage: Bacteria > Acidobacteriota > Thermoanaerobaculia > UBA5066 > UBA5066 > DAOMFB01. The sequence goes on along the minus strand of DAOMFB010000598.1, from coordinate 1,135 downwards.
GGCGAGCCCCCCGGCGATTCGCCGGTTCGTCGTCTCCAGCTCTTCGCCGTCGCGCCGCTTCCCGAGCTCGACCGAGACCAGGGCGCGCCACTCCGAGCCGATCTCCGTGAGGACCGGCACGGGCAGGAGCTGGGTCAGCGACACGTTGACGGCGGAGAGGTCGTTCCGGAGCGGCCGGTCGCCGCGGACGAGGAGCTGCGACACGTAGCGACAGCCGAGCCCGATCGTGGTCCCGGTCCCGTCGACGCGAAGGCCGGCCTCGGCCACGCCCCAGTCGGCTTCGTCGCTCCGGATCGCCCCGTCCCGCTCTCCCGTGACGCGCCCGACGCGCGTGACGACGTGCCCCTCGAGGCCCCGCGCGAGGCGCCCCGAGACCGAGGAGGAGATCTCGGTCGCCACGTCGCCGGGGAGGAAGTAGAGCGAGTCCAGCCGCTCGAAGAAGTTCGGGTCGAGAAGCAGGCGCTGGATGCCGGTGATGTCCCGGCGGCTCGCCTCGAAGGTCACGGCTTCTCCGGACGGGCCCTCGTACCGGATGCCGGCTCCGTAGAACGCGGCCGAGATCCGGGAGAGGTCGGCCGGGTCGGCGCTCACCTGGCCGTACGGGGTTCCGTCGTCGAGCTGCCTCTCGAAGCGGCGGGACGCGGTGGCGCGCAGGCGCCATCGCGAGCCGGGACGCAGGGTGACGGTGGCCTCCGGCGTGATGCCGCGCGAGCGATCGGAGAAGTCGCCCGTGGCGCCGGCCTCGACGGAGAGGGTCGACAGGATCCGCGCCCCGCCGACGGCGCCGAGGCGCGTCTCGCGCTGGACGACGTCCGTCGTGCCGAGGCTCACGGGCGAGGCCGCATGGCGGTAGGCAGCGCTGAAGCGGACCGAGTAGAGGTCGCCGAGGTCGGCCCGGTACCCGGCGAAGACGTCCACCTCGTCCGAGGAGCGCGCGAAGAGGTCGGCGGCCGGCCCCCGGCTGAAGGCGTTCGACTGGGAGACGAGCCGCGCCGCGACGCTCGCCTGCGACCGCGCGCCCGTCGCCGCCGACCACTCGAGCGTGTGCGCCGAGAAACGCGCGTCGTCCGATTCGTCGGCGGGCCGCACCTGGCGGCGGGTGGCGAGCCGGAGGTTCTGGCTGTCGCGGGCGGCG
>DAOMFB010000597.1:0-1794 GCA_035429585.1 Thermoanaerobaculia bacterium | reverse complement strand
GACGAGGTACGGAGGCCCGACCGTGAAGCCGCCGTGCCAGTTCGCGTAGCCCGCGTAGAGGAGGACGAGCCCGAGGGGAGCCGCCACGAGGGCCACCGCCGCGGCGCGCCCGATCGCCTGCGCGGCGGCCGGCAGGGCGCGGAGAGCGAGGAGCAGGAAGGGGGCGAAGACGAGGAGCCCCTTCGGCGGATCGAGGAGGAGCCGGAGGAGGATCGCCGGGGACGGAAGCGAGACGCCGAAGAGCCCCGACGCCGCGACGGTCCGGAACGCCGGCGCCGCCTCGTGGCCGGAGGAGAGCTCGAAGGGCCCGCCGAAGCAGGCGGCGTTGTACGCGAGAAAGGCGGCGGCGAAGGGCGCCGCGCCGAGGAGGATCCGGAGCGGACGCGCCGCCCCCCGCCGCCACGCCGCGCACGCGGCGACGGCGGCCGCAGGGACCGCGACGGGAGGCTCCGAGAGGACCGCGAGGCCGAGGAGCGCCCCGGCGAGGAGCTCGCGGCGCGCTTCGGTTCGCCAGGCCGCCGGCAGGAAGAGGGCCGCCCAGGCCGCGAAGAGCGCGGCCGCCGCGAGGGCGTGCGAGAAGAGGAGGAGCCCGTAGGCGAAGAGGGGCGTCGCGAAGAGCAGGGCGAAGAGGGCGGGGGGAATGCGCGAGGGGTCCGCGCCGAGACGGACCGCGGCGCGGGCGAAGAGGGCTCCGAGGAGGAGGAGCGGGAGGGTCGCGCCGGCGATCCGCATCGCCGTCAGGGCGGGACGCATCGCGTCGCGCGACGGCGGCCCCGCGACGGGGCGCGCGGCGAGGTAGCCGGGGAGGGCGACGGCCGCGAGGCCCGGCGCCTTGTTGGCGTAGAGGCGCCCGTCGCGCGACGAGAGGTCCTCGAAGAGGGGGCCGAGGAGGGGTGCGACGGCCGACACCTCCACCGTCCCCCGCTCGACGACCGACGCCGCCACCGCCCAGCGGGCGAACTCGTTCGGCGAGAGGAAGCGGGGAAAGACCGGGAGGACGAGGAGCGCGAGGGCGGCGTAGAGAAGGAGGAGGGCCCGCGCGCGCACCGGCATCTTCCGAGTCTAGCCGGGCGAGAATGCGGCCGTGGACGTCTCCGACTTCGACTACTTCCTTCCGCCGGAGGCGATCGCGCAGCGTCCCGCGCCGCGCGGCACCGCGCGGCTCCTGACGCTCGGGCGGGCGACGGGCGCCGTCGCGCACGGCTCCGTCGCGGACCTGCCCGGGCTCCTCCGGCCGGGAGACCTCCTCGTGGTGAACGACACGAAGGTGATCGCGGCCCGGATCTTCGGGACGGACGAGAAGGGGCGGCGGACGGAGTTCCTCCTCGTGAGGGAGGACCGCGACGTCCCGTCGAGGGGGGAGGAGGCCGAGGGAGAGCGATGGCTCTGCCTCGCGAAGCCGGGGCGCCGGGTGAAGGCGGGCCGACGGTTCCTCTTCGAACGGGGGTGGGAAGCGACGGCGCTCGACCGGAGCGGTTCGCCCTCCCCGTCGCCTCACGCACCCTCTACGAAACCCGCCGTCACCGATCGCTCCGGCCGTGGCCTCTACGCCCTCCGGTTCCTGAAGCGCGGGAGCCGAGACTCTCTTCTCGCCGACCTTCCCTCCCTCGGCTCCGCGCCCCTCCCCCCCTACATCCACCGCCCGGGGGGCATGGCGGACGCCCGGGACCGCGACGACTACCAGACCGTCTACGCCGAGAGCCCGGGCGCGATCGCGGCGCCGACGGCCGGGCTCCACTTCACCCCGGCGCTGCTGGACGCCGTCGCGCGGGGCGGCGTCGGGACCACGGGGGT
>DAOMFB010000596.1:0-1795 GCA_035429585.1 Thermoanaerobaculia bacterium | reverse complement strand
CGCTCCTGCGCGACTACCTGGCCGCGCGGGGCGGCCCGTAGCGGGCGGCGGCGGGAGAGCCCGCGTGCTCCGGACCCCCCAGGACCGAAAGCGCCACCTCTACCCGATCCTCGTCTGGGCCGTCGTCGCCGTCCTCGTCGTCGCGGCGGCCTTCGCCGGCCTCGTCTTCGTCGCCGTGAAGATGCCCTACAAGGGCTACGCCGGAGACTCGGTCGTCCTCAACATCCCGCCCCGGACGCCCACGGTCGCGATCCTGACGAGCCTGGAGTCGGACGGCGTGCTCCGCGACTGGCGTCTCGGCCTCGTGGCCCTCCGGCTCCTCCACCCGGGCAAGACGCTGAAGGCGGGCGAGTACCGCTTCACCGGGGAACGGACGCCCGAGCAGGTCGTCCTCTCCATCGTCGCCGGGGACGTCGTCACCTACCGCGTCACCGTCCCGGAGGGGTTCACCGCGGACGAGGTCTTCGCGCTCTTCACGTCCCAGGGCTTCGGATTCCCGGCGGACTACCAGTACCTCTTCGGGCGGCCCGGCGAGCTGGAGGGGGTGCCCGCCGGCGCGCCCTCCCTCGAGGGCTTCCTCTTCCCGGAGACCTACACGGTGACCCGGTCGATGTCCGCGCGCGAGATCGTGGCCACGATGACCCGCGCCTTCGCCCGGCGGCTGCCGCCGAACTACGAGGAGCTCGCCCGCCGGAAGGGCCTGAGCCTTCTCGCCGCCGTGACGCTCGCGTCGCTGGTCGAGAAGGAGACGGCCGTCCCCGAGGAGCGCGCTCTCGTCTCGGCCGTCTACCACAACCGCCTCCGGAAGGGGATGCACCTGCAGGCCGACCCGACGACGATCTACGCGCTGAAGCGCCTCGGCGAGTGGCGCGGCGCGCTGGCCCGTTCGCAGCTCGGCGTCGACGAGCCGTACAACACGTACGCGCACCCCGGGCTCCCCCCGGGGCCGATCTGCAACCCGGGCCTCCCGGCGCTCGAGGCCGCCGTCCTTCCCGCCGACGTCGACTACCTCTTCTTCGTGGCGGCCGGCAACGGAACGCACCAGTTCTCGGCCAGCTTCGACGAGCACGGACGGAACGTCGCGCGCTACAAGGAGTCGCGGCGGGAACGGCGCGAATCCGCCCGCGGCGAACGCTAGAATGGCCGGAGCGATCCGCTGATGAGCACGGTGGCGCCGTCGATCCGGCCGTTCGGGCCCTACCTTCTTCTCCGGTCCGTCGCCGCGGACCCGCTGGGCTCGGTCTACCGCGCCGGAACGCTCGGCCAGCCGCGACTCAAGCCGTTCGTCCATCTCCGCGTCTTCGACGGCGCCGCCATCGACCGTCCGGCCCTTCTCCGCGCCATGGAAGTGACCGTGGACGTCCTGGAGGGGATCCAGGGATCCTCGGTCGCCGGCGGCGCCGTGCTCGGCGCCGTGGACGACGTTCCGTTCGCCGGCATGGAGGATCGCCCCGGCCAGGCCGTGGACGCCCTCCTCGCGGCCCGGGCCGGCGGCGCCGGGATGCCGCCGGAGCACGCCCTCCTCGTGACGGAGCGGATCCTCGCGGCGCTCGTCGCCGCCCAGCCGGTCGAGCTCGTCTCCGGGGCGCCGCACGGCTTCCTCGTGCCGTCGTTCGTCCACGTCTCGTACGACGGCGAGATCCGGGTCTTCGGGTTCGGGCTCGGGAGCGGCCTTCTGCCCGCGCTCCGCTTCCCGAAGATGCGGCAGGCGTTCGCGCCGTACGTCGCCCCGGAGGTGCTCGAGTCGGGCCGGCCGACCACGGCCGGGGACGCCTGGTCCGTCGCCGCGATCCTC
>DAOMFB010000595.1:0-1796 GCA_035429585.1 Thermoanaerobaculia bacterium | reverse complement strand
GACAAGGTCCTCGAGCCCACCGAGCTGATCTACCTTCCCGGTGACTCCTGGTCCCCGGCCCTGATCGCGGTCGGCATCGCCGTCTCCATCGCCGCCGTGTTCACCCACTGGTGGTGGGCAGTGATCGGGCTCGTCCTCGGCCTGACGCCGAGCCCTCCGGTCGACGCTCTCTTCCGCCTGACCGTCCTCCTCGAGGACGCGGCCCGCGCGCTCTTCCCCGGCCTCCTTCTCCTCCTCGTCCTCTCGTTTCCCCGCCGCGCCCCGGCGTCGCTCCGGGCCGCCGCGCTCCTCCCCTCGGCCCTCCTGCTCGCCGCCACGGGCCTCGTCTACTTCGGCGGAGACGCCGGGCGGGACGCCGCGCGCGCCGTGGCGACGCTCGACCGGCTCCAGGTCGTCTGGATCGCCGCCGCCGCCGGCCTGGCGCTCGTCCGCCTGGTCCGGCTCTGGCTCCGGCCGGGCGACCTCCTGGCCGAGAAGCAGGTCCGCTACCTCCTCCTGGGCACGGCCGTCGGCCTTCTTCCCGCCGTCACCCTGAACCTCCTTCCGGGGCTCTTCGGTCTCTCGATCCCGGTCCTCTCGGCCCTCTCCCTCGTCCCGCTCCTCCTCGTTCCGTTCGCGTTCCTCGCGGCGCTCACCCGCTTCCGCCTCTGGGACGCGGAGGTCTTCGGCCGCGAGAGCGCGGCGCTCGTCGGCGCGGGCCTCGCGGGGGCGGCCCTCTTCGCCCTCGTGCAGGTCCTGCTGTCCCACGCCAGCGTGCCGACCGTGCCGTACGCCCGCGGCGCCCTCGAGGTGGCCGCCGGCCTCGTGCTCGCCCTCAGCTTCGTGCCGGTGCGCCGCGGCCTCTCGGCGGCCCTGGCCCGCCTCCAGTTCGGCGAGGCGTGGAGCGCCCGGGACGAGCTCCTCGCCCTCGTCCGCGAGCTGGCGGCGCCCCGGACCCCGTCCGAGATCGAGCAGCTCCTCGTGGCGAGGGCCACGCGCGCCCTCGCCGTCGCCCCCGCGGCCCTCCTCCCCGTTCGGGCGGACGGACGGCTCCCGGCCGCGGCCGTGGACGGCGGGGCGCCGCTCCCGCTCGCCGAGCTTCCGGCCGAGGCGAGCCGCCGTACGACGCGCCTCTCGCGCCGGAGCTTCGAGGAGACGCCCTCCGAGGCGGTGGGGCGCCTGCGGGCCGCGGGATTCCGGACCCTCTCGCCGCTCGCCGCGTCGGGCCGGCTCCTCGCGTTCTTCGCGTTCGGCGACCGCCTGGGCCGCGTGCCGCCGTCGCGCGAGGACCTCGAGCTCCTCGAGACGGTCCTGGCTCCGGCCGCGCTCGCGCTCGACCACGCGCGCCTCTACGAGGAGGTCCGCGCGCAGGCCGAGTCCTACCGGGCGCTGAAGGAGTTCCACGAGGACGTCGTGGCCGGCTCGGCCGCGGCGATCGCCGCGACCGACGGCGAGGGCCGGCTGACGTCGGTCAACCCGGCGTTCGCCGCCCTGACGGGCAGCTCCGCCGCGGACCTGGACGGCCGGCGCGACGTGGAGGTGCTTCCCGCAGCGCTCCTCGGGGAGGAGCCGCCCCGCCGGCTCGAAGTGGACCTCGGAGCCGGCCCCCGTGTCCTCGACGCGGCCGTCTCCCGGTTCCCCGGCGCTCCGGCCGGGTCGCCCTCCCGCGTCTACGTCCTCCACGACGCGACCGAGACGGCGCGGCTCGAGCGGGTCCTCGCCGAGCGCGAGAAGCTCGCCGCCCTCGGGGCCCTGTCCGCCCGCGTGGCGCACCAGGTCAACACGCCCCTGACGGGCGTCGCGGGATTCGCCCGCGG
>DAOMFB010000594.1:0-1799 GCA_035429585.1 Thermoanaerobaculia bacterium | reverse complement strand
GAGGAGCGAGAGGGCGCAGGCCACGGCGAAGGCGGCGTACGAGAGCATGTTCAGCGTCACGTGCAGGGCGAAGATCGAGCCCTTGAACTCCGCCGACGGCGCCCGCGGCACCGGCGTCTCGAGGAGCGCGACGAGCATGAAGACGAGGGCGGCGGGCATCAGGAACGGCCCGAGGGACCGGTCGCGGTGGCGGATCTCGAGGACGACGTTCAGCGCCGCGAGGAAGAAGCCGAAGAGCTTCATCGAGCCGAGGAGGTCGCGGTAGGGGACGCTCTCGAGCGCGACGGCCCGGGCGTAGAGGGCGGCGAAGTTCAGAAGGGCCCCGAGGGCCGCCGTGGCGGTCGCGACGCGGCCCGCCCACGGGGACGGCCGGAGGAGGTTCACGGCGTAGAGCCCGGTCGCGAGGACGTAGAAGGCCAGCGCCCCGAGGCCCAGGCCGGAGGCGAACTGCAGGGCGCTCACGGGGCGCGATTATAGGGAGGGAGGCCCGCCTGATCCCGGGGCCGTCTCCTGATAACCTCCGGCGCCGTGGGGGGAGACGCCCGGAATCGCCCGTCCCGGAGACGGTTCGTGGAGGCGGCCTTCGGCCGCCCGGTGGACCGGCCCCCGGTCTGGCTGATGCGGCAGGCGGGACGCTACCTTCCCGAGTACCGCGAGGTCCGCAAGCGATTGAAATTCCTCGACCTCTGCGCGGACGTGCCCTCCGCCATCGAGGTGACCCTCCAGCCCTTCCGCCGCTTCGCGATGGACGGCATCGTCATCTTCTCCGACATCCTGATCCCGCTCCCCGCCATGGGGCTCGGCATCCGGCTCGACGAGGGCGGGCCCGAGATCCCGGAGCCGGTCCGGACGGGCGCCGACGTCGAGCGGCTCCACGGCTTCGACCCCGAGAAGGAGACCTCGTTCGTCCTCGAGATCCACCGGGGCCTCAAGCGCGAGGTCCACGACGAGGCGGCGACGATCGGCTTCTGCGGTGCGCCGTGGACCCTGGCGACCTACGCGGTCGAAGGGGGCGGGTCGAAGTCGTTCCCGGCGGTCAAGACGCTGATGCACCGCGACCCGGCGGTGCTGGAGGCGCTCCTCGCGAAGCTCGCCGACGCCGTCGGCGACTACCTCGCCGCGCAGATCCGGGCCGGCGCCGACGTCGTCCAGGTCTTCGACACGTGGGCCGGCGAGCTGTCGCGGGCCGACTACGACCGCTTCGCCCGCCCGGCGACCGAGCGCCTCATCGCGCGGCTGCCGCGGCGCGGCGAGGTGCCGGTGATCCTCTTCGCCTCCGGCTCGTCCCACCTGGTCGACTCGTTCGCGAAGATGCCCGTGGACGTCGTCTCGGTCGACTGGAAGCTCCCGCTCGACGAGGCGCGGCGCCGCGCCCCCGGGAAGGCGCTCCAGGGGAACGTGGACCCCGGCGTCCTGCTCGGGACCCCCGAGGGGGTCACCGCCGCCGTGCTCGCCGCGCGCCGCGCCGCCGGCCCGGTCGGCCACATCGTCAACCTCGGGCACGGCATCCTGCCGCCGACGCCCCCCGAGAACGTCGCCGCCTTCGTGTCGGCCGCGAGGCTCCCGCTGTGAGCGCCATCCCCATCCGCCTGCGCGGCGAGACGATCCCGATGACGACGGAGCTCCTGGCCAAGTACAACGTCCAGGGGCCCCGCTACACCTCCTACCCGACGGCGCCGGAGTGGAACGACCGGATCGGACCGGCGGACTACGAGGCCGCCTGCGCCCGGGCGAACGCCGCCGGTCGTCCCGTCTCCCCCTCCGTCCACCTCCCCTTCTGCGCCGAGCAGTGCTGGTTC
>DAOMFB010000593.1:0-1805 GCA_035429585.1 Thermoanaerobaculia bacterium | reverse complement strand
CACGTCGGGACGATACGGGCCGGCGCCCGCCCTGTCGAACGCGCGCGTCCCGTCCCGCGCCGTCCGTGTCAGATCTCGACGACCGCCGCCGAGAGGGGAAGCTCCTCCGCCGGGTAGCCCCAGGGGTTGCTGACGATTCGCGTGGCGCCGATCCGGTAGTCGACGGCGTGGTGCGTGTGGCCGTGGATCCAGAGCGCCGGCGCGAAACGGACGACGAGGTCGGTGAGGTCGGAGGCGAAGGCCGGACTGAGCGGGTCGCCCTGGAACTGCGGGGCGACGGAGAGCGACGACGGCGCGTGGTGGGTCACGACGACCGTCGTTCCGTCGAACGGCCGGGCGAGCGCCGCCTCCAGCCACGAGCGCGACGCGCGGTGAAGGCGCTCCGCGTCGCGCGGCTGCAGGAAGGAGCCGGCCCCCGTCTCGATCCGCCGGTGGTCGAGGATCCGCTCCGAGGCGAGCTCCCGCGAGGCGTCGGCCGTCCCCGGCCCGTGGAGCGCGTAGTCGCTCCAGAGGACGCAGCCGAGGATCCGCGGGGGCCGGCCGGCGAGGACGAGCCGCGTCTCGTCGTTCTCGAGGAACGTGACGTTCGGTTCCCGCGCGGCCGCTTCCCGGAGCTGCCCCAGCAGCTCGGCGTGGCGGCGCCGGTAGAACTCGTGGTTCCCGGCGACGTAGATCACCGGCGCTCCGGGAAAGGCCGCCGCGCCCCACCGGATTCCGTTCGTGCCGTCCGAGACGTCGCCCGCGAGGACGACGAGGTCGGCCCGGCGCGCCGACGCGAGGGCCGGCGCCTCCGTCCGGGCGAGCGCGTCCCGCGCCGCGCTCTCCGTTATTCCCTCCCGGACGAGATGACGGAAGCGGAGGTCGAGGTGCAGGTCGGAAAGGACGGCGATCCGGGGGCCGTCTCTCCCGTCCCACGGCTCCCGCCCGGGGCTCAGCGGACGGGCGTCTCCCACCGGATCTCCGACCCCCAGACGCTGTGCGGGATGGCGAAGACGACCAGCGTCGCGAGGGCCGCGGCGAGGACGGCTCCCCGCCGGTCCGCCCCCTTCCGCTGGAGGAGGACCGCTCCCCCCCAGAAGAGGGCGGCGAACAGGGTCTTGTTGTCCGTCAGGTCCCACCCCCACGGGATCCCCGCCCAGTAGACCCCGAACGCCGCCTTCTGGACGAGGGGGCCGAGGACGAACCCGCCGAGGAGGATGAGCCCGAAGGCGATGAGCGACCTTTTCCGGAGCGGGAGCCCCGGCACGAGGGCGGCGAGCCCCGCGGCGGTCGAGACGAGCATCCCCGCGAACATCACGGCGACGTGGGTGATCAGAAGGGGCGTGCCGACGTCTCCCTTGAAGCGGGTCACCGCGGGGCGGGGCGGGGCGAGGACCGTCTCCGGGCCCGCCGTGAGCCGGACCTGGTACTCGAGCTTTCCCGCCGGGGGCTGGTGCGGGAGGGCGGCTTCGAGGACGTCCGCCTTGCGTGCCATCGGGAGGAACTGCCAGTCGTCGGCCGTCGGGAAGCGCCGCCAGGCGACCGTCCCCGTCACGGCCGGGTCCGGCGCGGCCACGACGACGGGCTGGTCGCCGGCGCCGCCGTGGGTCCGCGTCAGCTTGTAGCGGATCTCCTTCCCGCCGAGGACGACGTGGCCCCGGACGGGGTACGTCGGGCCGGAGAGGCGCTGGTAGATCGCCGAGGCGATCGTGATCAGGAAGGCGAGGGCGTAGCGGACGGCAGGGCGGCCAATCCGCATCTTTTCACAGACGCGAGGAGGAGAGTCAAGGGGCAACGGGCGAGGGGCCGCCCGCCGGCGAGACCGG
>DAOMFB010000592.1:0-1807 GCA_035429585.1 Thermoanaerobaculia bacterium | reverse complement strand
CGGTGGGTGACGGTCCGGGGGAGGGGGATCGTGGCGGGGGGCGGGGCCTCCCTCGCGTCCCTCGCCGTCGTCGGGGAGCGGGCGGGCCTGACCGGGCTCGAGGGGCTCTCCGGCATCCCCTCGTCCTTGGGGGGCGCCGTCCGGATCAACGCGGGTTCGTACGGGTCCGAGATCTTCGACCTCCTCGTCTCGGTCGTCCTCGTTTCCCGGGCCGGTGAGCGGCGGGACGTCGCAGCGTCGGAGATCCCCCACGGCTACCGCTGGACCGCGCTCGTCGCGTCGGACGACGTCGTCGCCTCGGCGACGCTTCGCCTCCGCGCCGGCGCGCCGGAGGCGATCCGCGCCCGGATGGCCGAGGTGGCTGCGAAGCGGCGGGAGGCGCTCCCGCCCGAGCCGAACGCCGGGTCGATCTTCCGCAACCCCCCCGGCGACTTCGCCGGGCGCCTTCTCGAGGCGTGCGGGCTGAAGGGGCGGCGGATCGGCGGGGCGGAGGTCTCGACCGTCCACGCGAACGTCGTCGTGAACCGGGGCGGCGCGACCGCGGGCGACGTCCGCGCGCTCATGGCCGAGATGCAGCGGGCCGTGAGGGACCGCTTCGGCGTCGAGCTCGTCCCGGAGATCGAGGTCCTGCCGCCGGCTTCCGTAGAATGAACCGATGCCGTCGTCCCCTCCCGTCCGCGCCCTGATCCTCGCCGGAGGGAGCGGGACGAGGCTCTGGCCCCTGTCGACCGACGCGCGGCCGAAGCCGTTCCTCCCGCTCGCGGGCCCCGACTCCCTTCTCCGCGAGACGTTCCGCCGGGCCGCCCGGGTCGTGGGGGCGGAGAACGTCCTCGTCTCGGCCCGGACGGCGCACGCGGAGCTGCTCCGCCGCGAGCTGCCGGAGGTGCCGCCGGGCCGCCTCGTCCTCGAGCCCGTCCGGCGGAACACGGCGCCCGCGATCGCCCTGGCCGCCCTCGCGGTCGAGGCCGACGCGCCGGGGGCCGTCCTCGTCGTCCTCCCGTCCGACCAGGCGGTCCGCGACGGGGAGGCCTTCGCCGCCGCCCTCCGGACGGCCGTCGCGGCGGCGGGCGCGGGCGACGCCTTCGTCACGCTCGGCATCCCGCCCACGCGGCCCGAGACGGGCTTCGGCTACATCGAGACGTCCGGAGAGCCCGCCCGGGGACTCGCTTCGAAGGGGAATGCGGACGCGGCGCTTCCCGTCGTCCGCTTCGTGGAGAAACCGGAGATCGACCGCGCCCGCGCGTTCCAGGCTTCGGGACGCCATCTCTGGAACGCGGGGATCTTCGTCTTCCGGATCCCTCTCCTTCTCGAGGAGATGAAGCGGTCCTGCCCGGACGTTCTCTCGGCGGCGCGTCGCGCGCAGGCCGCGCGGAGCCGGGGGGATCTCTCTTCCTTCGAGGAATCGTTCTCCTCGGCCCCCTCGATCTCGATCGACTACGCGGTGATGGAGAAGGCGCGGCGCGTCCTGACGGTTCCGTGCGCCTGCGGCTGGAGCGACCTCGGCTCGTGGGAGGCGGTCTGGGACTTCCGGGTCCCGGACGAGCGGGGGAACGTCTCGGAGGGCGAGGTCGCCGCGGTCGACGCGGCGAACAACCTCGTGCTCGCCTCGGGCCGTCCCGTCTGCGTGATCGGCCTCTCGGAGATCGCCGTCGTCGAGTCGCCGGACGGGCTCCTCGTCACGCGCCGCGGCGCGTCGGACGCGCTCCGGCGGTGGGTCGAGTCCCGGGCGAAGGGGGGGGCGCCGTGAGCGCCGTCCCCGTCCCGGCCACGCCGACCTGACCGGCGCCCTCAAGTACGACCGTCGCGA
>DAOMFB010000591.1:0-1813 GCA_035429585.1 Thermoanaerobaculia bacterium | reverse complement strand
CAGTGAACCCGTCGCCCGACCCAGGCGGCGGCCAGCTTCGCGGCGAGGGGCGCGGCCGCGGTGCTCCCGTGGAGCCCGTGCTCGACGAAGACGACGACCACGATCTTCGGGTCGTCCTTCGGCGCGAAGGACGCGAACCATCCGTGGTCGCGGAGGGCCTCGGGCAGGAGGTGCGCCTTCTTCGCCTCCTTCTGCGCCACGACCTGCACGGTCCCCGTCTTCCCGCAGAGGTCGAGGCCGGGAACGCGCACCGAGTACGCGGTCCCGCCCGGCGCGTTCACGACGCGCCAGAGCCCTTCGACGACGAGCTCGCGGGTGCCGGGGGGCCACGGGACCGATTCCTTCGCCGGCGGGCGGTAGACGAAGCGCTCGCGGGTCCGGATGTTCTCGCCGATGTGGAAGAGGTGCGGCGTCGGAAGGGCGCCGTCCCGGTTCGCGATGCCGGCGAAGGCCCGCGCCACCTGCAGGGCGGTCACGAGGACGGGTCCCTGGCCGATCGCCACGGAGATCGTCTCGCCCGCGTACCAGGGGTGCTTGCGGGTCTTCAGGCTCCAGTCGGGCGAGGGGAGGACGCCGTTCTTCTCGCTCACGAGGTCGACGCCCGTCGGGCGGCCGAAGCCGAAGACGTCCCCGGTCTCGGCGATCGCCTCGATGCCGAGCCGCTTTCCCATCGTGTAGAAGTAGGTGTCGCAGGAGACCTGGATCGCCGTCACGAGGTCGACCGACCCGTGACGGCCGTGGCAGCGGAAGAAGCGGCCGTAGAAGGTCGCTCCTCCGGTGCAGGTGACGCGCTCCTCGGGGCGGATGCCGTTGGCGAGGATGGCGCGGGCCATGAACGGCTTCCAGACCGAGCCCGGCGAGTAGGCGTTCTGGAGGACACGGTTGTTGAGCGGGTGGTCCTCGTCCGTGACGATCGCGTCCCACTCGGCGCGCGAGAGCCTCTTCGTGAAGAGGTTCGGGTCGAAGGCCGGGGACGAGACGAGGGCGAGGATCTCCCCGGTCTTCGGGTCGAGCGCCACGGCGCTCCCGACCTTGTCCTCGAAGTACTCCTCCGCGATCTTCTGGAGCGTCAGGTCGATCGTCAGCCAGAGTGTGTTGCCGGGGAGGGGATCGGTCCGCCCGGATTCGCCCACCTCGCGGCCGAAGGAGTCGATGACGTAGGTCCGCGAGCCCGAGACGCCGGCGAGGAGGTCCTGGTAGGCGGCCTCGACGCCCTTCTGGCCGATCGCCTCGCCCGGCCGCGTCCGCCCGGCGCGGGCGGCGAGCTGCTCCGGCGACGCCTCGCCGAGGTGGCCGAGCAGGTGGGCCGCCACGGCCCCGTTCCCGTAGACACGGCGCTCCGTCGTCTGGACCGCGAGCTCGGGATGCTCGAGGGCGTGGGCCTCGATGGCGCTCACCTCGCCCATCGTCAGGTTGTCCTCGAGGACGACGGGGACGAAGTCGTACGAGGAGCGGTCGCGCTCGGCCCGCCGCTTCAGGTCGTCGAAGGGGCGGTCGATCAGGTCGGCCACGAAGCGGACGGAGCGGTCGAGGTCCTTCGTCTCCTTCCGGTAGAGGAGGAGCGTGAAGGCGGGCTCGTTCTCGGCGAGGACGGCGCCGTTCCGGTCGAGGATGAAGCCGCGCGGCGCCGTGACCGGGACCGAGCGGAGCCGGTTGTCTTCGGCCTGGCGGGCGTACTCCTCGCCGCGGAGCACCTGGTGCACCCAGTAGACGCCGACGAGGACCGCGAGGACGATCCAGGCCCCGGCCGCAACCCGGCCGATCCGGACGAGCAGCGGGCGGCGGTACTCGCGGGCGCTGGCGGGGGGCCTCC
>DAOMFB010000590.1:0-1818 GCA_035429585.1 Thermoanaerobaculia bacterium | reverse complement strand
GGAGGAGGCCGCCCCCCTCTTCGGCGGCGTCCTGCGCACCGCGCGCGACGTCGTCGTTCCGTTCATGCTCCGCCTCTTCTGGGTCTTCGAGCGCCCCTTCCCGGGCCCGCCCCGGCGGCTCCTTCGGGCGACCGGCGTCAGGCACCCGCGCGCCCGGGGCTGAGGCGGGCGGCGTCCCTTCGTTTATCCTCCGCCGGTGCTCTACCGGCTGGAGAACGTCGCGAAGAGCTTCGGGACGAAGGACGTCCTCGCGGGCGCGACGTGGCAGCACGACCCCGGGCGCATCGTCGGCCTCGTGGGGCGGAACGGCGCCGGGAAGACGACGGTCCTGAAGATCGTGCAGGGGCTCCTCGAGCCCGACGCCGGGCGGCGGCTCCTCGCCGGGACGACGACCTTCGCGTCGCTCGAGCAGGCGGTCGAGCCGGAAGGGGACGAGCCGCTCCGGGCCTTCGTGGCGCGGGCGCAGGAGCACTTCGCCGAGGACGAGCGCGAGATGCGGCGGCTGGAGGAGGAGATCGCGGCGATGGGCCAGCCCGCCGACCGCACGGCCCTCGACGTCCTCCTGCACGTGTACGACGACCTCCGCGAGCGGTTCGCCCGCGACGGGGGGTACGAGGCCGACGCGCGGGTGGAGCGCGTGCTCACGGGGGTCGGGCTCCCGGCCGAGACCTGGGACCGGCCGGTGGGCGAGCTGTCCGGCGGGCAGAAGCACCGGGCCCAGATCGCGCGGCTCCTCCTGACGTCGGCGCGGGTCCTCCTCCTGGACGAGCCGACGAACCACCTCGACGTCTCGGGCATGGAGTTCCTCGAGGAGTGGCTCTCGGAGCGGAAGCGGACGGCGGGGCAGGCGGCCCTCGTCGTCTCGCACGACCGCCGGTTCCTGAACGCCGTCTGCGACCGGATCGTGGAGGTGGCGCACGGCGCGCTCGAGGACTACCCGGGCGACTACGACGCCTACCGGAAGCTGAAGGCCGAGCGGGAGCGTCTCCGCGCGAAGCTGGCCGAGGAGCAGCGGAAGCTGATCGAGCGGACGGAGGACTTCATCCGGCGGAACATCGCGGGGCAGAAGACGAAGCAGGCGCAGGCGCGCCGGAAGATGCTCGCGAAGCTGGAGCGGATCGAGGCGCCGCGCGAGGACGCGAACGAGGTCGTCTTCCGGTTCGAGGAGGCGCGCGTCTCCGGCGGCCGCGTCCTCGAGACGTCGGGCTTCGTGGCCGGCTGGCCGGCGACCGGCCCCCTCCTGCCGCCCCTGACGCTCCTCCTCCGGCGCGGCGAGCGGCTGGCCCTCTGGGGGCCGAACGGCTGCGGGAAGACGACGCTCCTGAAGACCCTGGCCCGCGTGATCCCTCCTCTCGCCGGCTCGATGAAGTGGGGGGTCGGCGTCCTCGCCGGGTACTACGACCAGGAGATGGGGGACCTCGCGTCGTCGTCCCGCCTCCTCGACGTCGTGATGGACCTCGACCCGACGATGACGGAAGGGGAGGCCCGCGACTTCCTCGCCCTCTTCGACTTCCGGGGCGACGAGGTGGAGCAGCGGATCGCCACCCTCTCGGGCGGCGAACGGGGCCGGCTGTCGCTCGCGCGGATCGTCTTCGGGGGCGCGAACCTCCTTCTCCTCGACGAGCCGACGAACCACCTCGACCTGGACGCCCGGGAGCGGCTGGAGGAGGCCCTGTCGGAGTTCGAGGGGGCCATCGTCTTCGTCTCCCACGACCGCTGGTTCGTGGACCGGATCGCGACCCGCGTCGTCGAGATCTCCGGCCCCGCGGGCTCGAGGGCCTTCGAGGACTTCGAGGGGAACTACGGCGACCTGCTCCG
>DAOMFB010000589.1:0-1821 GCA_035429585.1 Thermoanaerobaculia bacterium | reverse complement strand
GCCTCGCCCGCCTCCCCGAGGTCGAGATCCTCCTCGCTCCTCGCCCGTCCGGCGGCCGCCGGCTGGACCTTTCGCCCGATCCGTGAGACGCTGCGCGCTCCCGGCGCCCCGGTGAACCGAAGCGGCGCCGGCTCCGAACCTCACAGGACGCCCCGCCCGACGACATTCCGGCCGCGCGTCCGCTCGATGGCCCTCCGGCGGCTCCATCGTTCCCACCCTTCGCCGGACCCGTCGCGGCCCCGTGCCGCAGAGACAAGAGCTCATGGCCTTTTCCTCGTTCGGACTCCACCCCGACCTTCTTCGCGGCGTCAAGGAGCTCGGCTTCACCCGCCCCACCCCGATCCAGCAGGACTCCATTCCCCCGGCCATGGAGGGGCGCGACGTCCTCGCCTGCGCGATGACGGGGAGCGGCAAGACCGCCGCCTTCCTCCTCCCGATCCTCCACCGGCTGATGGCCAAGCCGCGCCGGACGACGCGGGCCCTCGTCCTGACGCCGACGCGCGAGCTGGCGGCCCAGATCGAGGAGCACCTCGGGCAGCTGGCGGTCCACACCCCGCTCACCGGCGCGGCCGTCTTCGGCGGCGTCGGCATGGGGCCCCAGGAGCACGCGTTCCGGAGCGGCGTCGACGTCGTCGTCGCCACCCCCGGCCGTCTCCTCGACCACTTCCGCTTCCCGTACGCGAAGCTCGCCGGCCTCGAGATACTCGTCCTCGACGAGGCGGACCGGATGCTCGACATGGGCTTCCTCCCGGACATCCGTCGGGTCCTGAGGCACCTCCCCGAGCGCCGCCAGACCCTCTTCTTCTCGGCCACGATGCCGCCGCCGATCGTCCAGCTGACCCGCGAGATGCTGAAGAACCCGGTCACCGTCAACCTCGAGCGGAAGGCCGCCCCGGCGACCGGCATCACGCAGGCCGTCTACCCGGTGCCGCAGGACCGGAAGGCCGATCTTCTCCTCGCGCTCCTCGCGAAGGGGAACGTCAAGAGCGTCCTCGTCTTCACCCGGACGAAGCACCGGGCGAACCGGCTCGCCGACAAGCTCGTCCGCTCCGGCGTCCCGTGCGAGCGGATCCACGGGAACCGGAGCCAGGCGCAACGGACCGCCGCCCTCGCCGGCTTCAAGGAGGGGAAGTTCCGCATCCTCGTCGCGACCGACATCGCGGCGCGCGGCATCGACGTCGAGGCCCTCTCGCACGTCATCAACTTCGACGTTCCGAACGTCCCCGAGGACTACATCCACCGCGTCGGCCGGACGGCCCGCGCCGAGATGACGGGCGACGCCTTCACCTTCGTCGCGCCGGACGAGGAAGCGGACCTCCGCGCCATCGAGCGCGCCGTGAACGCGCGCCTCCCGCGCATCACGCTTCCCGACTTCGACTACGCGGCGCGGAGCGTCGAGCGTCTGGAGATCCCCATTCACGAGCGGATCGCCGAGATCCGGGCCCGGAAGGCCGCCGAGCGCCAGCGGGCGAAGGAGAAGGCCGAGCGGCGCGCTGCGCACGCGGCGGCCGAAGCCTCCCGCGCCACCCGCCCCGCGCATCCTTCCGCGAGACCATCCGGCTCCGCCGCGCCGCGCGGGCCCCTCGCGCACGGCCACCGCCGGGAGGGTCACGCACAGGGGCCTGCCCGCCCCGGTCATTCGAGACCGCCTCATGCGTGAAGCCTCCCGCCCGCTCTCGGCGGGAGGGAGGACGGTCGCTCGCCGCCGGACGGGGAGCGGCTAGACGGCCCCGGCCGTCCGCTCGAGAACCAGCACCGTCGCGTCGTCCTCGAGGGGCCCGCCGGGGGCCGCCGTCAGGCGGGGGGGGGTTGTCTCGGCGG
>DAOMFB010000588.1:0-1823 GCA_035429585.1 Thermoanaerobaculia bacterium | reverse complement strand
GCCCCGCCCCGCCGCGCCGAGGTCCTGCGCGGCCTTCACGAGGAAACCGGCGGTCCCCGCGAGACAGAGAGCGATGAGCGCGCGGAGGACGAGGAGCTCGGGGCCGAAGATCCGGAGGACGGGCTCCGCGAGCTGGGCGGAGAGGGGGAGGGAGCCGAAGAAGACGTCGCGGTAGAGCCGCTCGCCCGAGAGGAGGCGGGACATCACGGCCAGGAACCAGGTCTCGTCGCCCCCCCCGACGAACCACGAGAACGAGCCGGCGAAGGAGATCGCCCCGGCCGCGAGGAACGCCGTGAGCGCCGGCGGGAGGCGGCGCGGCCCGCCGGAGGGGAGCGTCACGGCCGCTCGCCGCGGAAGAGCTGGAACGGAAGGACGGGCTCGAGCGGCCGGAAGGCCTCGATCCGCCGTTCCAGCCGCCCGCCCCAGGGCCGATTCGCGAGGAAGGGGGGGAAGAAGCCGAAACGCCGGAGAGAGGTCCGGACGAGGCCGGCGCGCTCCATCGCCCCGAGGACGACCTGTCGCCGCATCTTCATCATGCCGCCGTCGCCTTCCCAGGTCATGCCCGGCCGGACGAGGATCTGGACGTAGTAGAGCGGGTTGTAGGCGTTCGGCTCGAGGAAGACGACCCGGCCGCCCGGCTTCACGAGCGCGGCCATGCCGCGGAAGCAGCCTTCGAGGTCCTTCATGTGGTGCAGGGCGAAGAGGCCGAGGACGACGTCGAAGCCGTTCCGGAGCCCCGGCGGCGGGGCGGCGACGTCGCCGGCGTGCACGGGAATCCGAAAGCGGTCGCCCGCGTACCCGGTGAGGCGCTCGAGGAGGACGGGCGACAGGTCGATCCCCTCGACCGCGAGGCCCCGGGCGGCGAGGAGGAGCGTGTATCGGCCCATCCCGCAGCCGACCTCGAGGATCCTCTCGCCGGGCCGGGCCCCCGCGAACGCGACGATCTCGTCGACCTGGCGGTTCAGATAGGGCGTGTCCGCCGGGACCATCCCCGGCTTCGGCGTCTCCTCGAAATAGCGCCGCTGGGCGGCGTTGTGGGCGGCGACGTCCGGATCGACGTTCATCGGGACTCCTCGGCGGCGAATCGCGACCCGAGCCGGGCGGCGACGGCGGGTCTTGAGGGAACGGGGCGGCGCCCGGCGGCCGCGAGCCGGTGCGCGAGGACGAGGGCGACGGCGGAGGCCCCGGCGCGGAGACGGGCCAGGGAGCTGTAGGCAGAGCGGCCGGCCGGGCGCGGCGAGCGCTCGACGGGGATCGAGACCGTCGGCCGCCCCGTGCACCCGATCATCGCGACGAGGAACGGGCGCCGGGCCGGGAAGGCGAGGAGCTCCTCCACGAGGTCCCTCCGCAGGGCCACGAACATGCCGGCGTCGGGCGGGACCCCGGCGAGCCGGTGCAGGAGCTCCTTGAAGAGATGCGAGGTGAGGAGGCGGCCGCGCGACTCGTAGGCGCCGCGACGTCCCGCGAAGACGGCGGCAGCGTCGCCGCGGGCGGCGAGGAGAGCCGGGATCGCCTCGGGAGGGTCCTGGAGGTCGCCGTCCATGACGACGACCCACGCCCCGCGGGCGGCGCCGAGACCCGCGAGGGCGGCCCGGTGCTGGCCCGCGTTCTCCGCGAGGACCAGCGCCGAGACGCGGGGGTCCGCCGCCACGATCCGCTCGAGGACCGCGCGCGACCCGAGCGGGCAGGCGTCGTCCACGAAGACGACCTCCCACCCGCCGCCGAGGGCGTCGAGGCTCCGGGCGAGCCGTCCGTGAAGCTCGGGGAGCGCCTCCGGGCAGCCGTAGACCGGAACGACGACGCTGACGGCCGGTGCGGGGCGC
>DAOMFB010000587.1:0-1825 GCA_035429585.1 Thermoanaerobaculia bacterium | reverse complement strand
CGTCCAGACGCCGGTAGGTACCTTCATCAGCAGGGAGACCGTAACCGTCACGAACGTCGACGTCGTCGTGGAGGACGGCAAGGGGAACCGGGTCACCGGCCTGCGCCGTGAGGACTTCATCGTCCTCGAGGACGGGCTCGAGCAGCCCGTCACGAACTTCTTCGCCATCGAGCAGGGACGTCTCACCGTGCTCGGGGACGAGGAAATCCCGCCTGCGCCGGCGGGCGCCCCGGCGCCGGCCGCGTCCGGCGGCCCCCCCCAGCCGAAGACCCGGGTCATCCTCTTCGTCGACAACCTCAGCCTGAGCCCCTTCAACCGGAACCGAATCCTCCGGAACGTGGAGGAATGGGTCCGGGGCGCCGTGAAGGACAACGTCGAGGGGATGATCGTCGTCTGGAACCGCTCCCTGAAGGTCCGCCGGAAGTTCACGAACGACGGCCGGGACCTCTCCGACGTCCTCAAGCAGATCGAGGACGAGTCGGGGCAGGGAGCGACGCGGGCCAACCAGCTCCGCGAGCTCCTGCAGCGCATCGACGAGTCGAAGAGCGTGGACCAGGCGATCGGCCTCGGCCGGCAGTACGCCGAGGAGGTGAAGAGCGACCTGAGGTTCACGCTCGACGCCATCAAGTCGACGATCGACCAGCTGGCCGGCGTGGACGGCCGGAAGATCTTCGTCCACGTGTCCGAAGGGCTTCCGCAGTCGCCGGGCGCCGAGGTCTGGCGCTACATCCAGGAGCGGTTCCAGGACGCCACCGTGCTGATGAACCAGTACCAGTACGACCAGACGACCAGCTACCTCACGATCATCCAGGCCGCCAACGCCGCCGGCGTCACGCTCTACATGTTCGACGCCACGGGGCTCGCCGCCGACCCGAACATTTCCGCCGAGAACCGCTACCAGAACGTCCGGATCGACACGTTCGCGCAGCGGACGAACAACCAGTCGATGCTGCAGCTCATGGGGACCGAGACGGGCGGCGACGCGATCCTGAACCGGAACAACGTCATGCCGGACCTCGTGAAGATCGAGAAGGACTTCACGTCCTATTACTCGCTCGGCTACCGGAGCCTCCGATCGGGCCTCGACCGGCCGCACAAGCTCGAGGTGAAGGTCCGGCGGAAGGGGCTCGTGGCCCGGGCCCGGAGGAGCTACGTCGAGAAGGGGCTCGAGACCCGGACGATCGAAGCCGTCACGTCGGGGCTCTTCTTCGCCCGGGACGAGAACCCGCTCGCCGTGGGCCTCGCGGTCGGCCAGGCGGTCCCGTCGGACTCCGGCTACTTCCAGGTGCCGGTCCGGATCCGGATCCCGTACTCGCGGATCGCGATGCTCCCCGAGGGGACGAAGGTCCGCGGGCGTCTCACCTTCTACTTCCTCGTCAAGGACTCCTCCGACAAGAAGTCGGACCTGTCGAGCCAGACGAAGACCCTGGAGCTGGACGCAAAGCGGTTCGAAGAGCTCCAGAAGACGGACTTCGTCTACGACGTCACGCTCCTGATGATCCCCGGGAGCCAGCGGCTCTCCTTCGCCGTCCGGGACGAGACGACGACGACGACGAGCTACCTCCAGCAGAACGTCTTCGTCTCCGTCTTCTCCGGAGACACGCCGCGGAAGTGAGGTGACGGGGACGCGGCGCCCGCGCCTCGTGCTCTTCGCCCGGGAGCCGCGGGCCGGGCACGTGAAGACGCGGCTCGCCGCCGCGCTCGGGGGGGAGGGCGCCGCGGCCCTGTACGAGGCGTTCCTCACCGACCTCGCGGCGGCGCTCGTCTCTCCGGCCTGGGAGTCGGTCGTGGCCGCGGACGGTCCGGACGCGCCGCGGCTGGAGGC
>DAOMFB010000586.1:0-1833 GCA_035429585.1 Thermoanaerobaculia bacterium | reverse complement strand
CTCGTCCTCACCGAGGCCGCGCTCGGCGAGGGGCCGCGCCTCGCACGCGTCGACGCGGTCGAGGCCGAGGACCTCCCGCCCGGCGCTCCGGCGCCGGCGCTCGACGTGGAGTTCTGAGGAGAGCGTACGGAGAGCGCCATGACCGCACGCCGGCGCGTCCTGGTGGTGGACGACGACGAGGACATCCGGACGATCGTCCGCACGCTCCTGGAGCACGCGGGGTACGAGACCTCGGCCGCCGCCGGCGGGCGCGAAGCCCTCGAGTCGGTGGCCGCGTCGCCTCCGGACGTCGTCCTCCTCGACGTGGGGATGCCCGAGATGTCGGGCTGGGAGGTCTGCACGTCCCTCCGGAGCCGGCCGGAGACCGCCGCCATCCCGATCGTCATGCTGACGGTCCGGTCGGAGATCCGCGACCTGATCACGAGCCTGCAGGTGGGCGCGGACGACTACGTCACGAAGCCTTTCACGCGGCGGCGGCTCCTGGAGGCGCTCGACGGGCTCTGGTCGGGGTCGGCCCGCGACCGGAGCGGCGCCCGGTCGCGCCTCGCGACCGAGGGGCGGGCCCACAATCTCCTCTTCGATCCGGTGACGGGGCTCCCGACGATTCCCGTCCTCGTCGACGCCCTCCGGGAGTGGCTGCTGGTGGACCAGGAGGTGGGGGTTCTGGTCGCCGACCTGGAGGCGCTGTCGCAGGTCGAGGCGTTCTACGGCTGGGAGTCCTTCGACGACCTCCTTCGGGAGACGGCGCGGACGCTCCGGGGCGGCCTCGGGACGATCCTGGCCGCCGACGACCTGATCGCGGTGGACCGCCCGTCGGGATCGGCCTTCAGCGTCTTCGTCTCGCTCCCCGCCGGCCTCGGCGGAGTGGAGGCCCGGGAGCGCCTGCAGGCGAAGGCGGACGCCGTGGCCCGCGCCCTGAGGGGCGCCCTCGAATCGCGATTCGCGGCGCGCATGCCGCGCGGGGGCCCGCTCGAGGTCGGCTTCGCGCGCCTCCTCTACACGCCGCAGGTCCGCCTCGAGCGGCTCCTCTACCGGGCCCTCGCGGAGGCCACCGCGGTCGCCAGCTCGCGCCGCGGCGAGGAGGCGGCGCTCCTGAAGGAGCAGTTCCGGGACATCCTGGCTCGCCGGCGGATCCGGACCGTCTACCAGCCGATCGTCGACCTCTCGACGGGCGCCGTCGTGGCGCACGAGGCGCTCTCCCGGGGCCCGGCGGACACGGCCTTCGAGCGGCCCGAGGCGCTCTTCTCCTACGCGATCCGGGCCGACCAGATCTGGGACCTCGAGTCCCTCTGCCTCGCCTTCGCGGCGGAGCGGTTCGCGGGGAAACGGCCGGGCCTCCTCTTCGTGAACACGGAGACGGCTCTCGTCCACGAGCTGAAGGTCCGGGGGCACGCGATCCTCGAGCCGCTCCTCCGCCTGCCGGGGGGCGTCGTCCTCGAGATCACGGAGCGGGCGGCCATCCGCGACTTCGACCTCTTCCGCGAGAGCATCTCGGTCCTCCGGAGCCTCGGCTTCACCGTGGCGCTGGACGACGCGGGGTCCGGCTACGCGTCGCTGCAGGCCATCGCCGAGCTGAAGCCGAACTACCTGAAGATCTCGAACACGCTCGTGACGGGTCTCGCCCGCGACGCGATCAAGCGCGACGTCGTCGAGATGCTCGTTCGCCTGGCCGCCCGGATCGACGCCTACACGGTGGCGGAGGGGATCGAGACGGACGAGGACCTGGCCGGCGTGAAGGCCCTCGGCGTCCGGTTCGGACAGGGCTACCGGCTGGGCCGTCCCGTGCCGCTGGAGTGACCCGGCCGGCCGGGGAGGGTGGCGAGGGCCAGCCCC
>DAOMFB010000585.1:0-1842 GCA_035429585.1 Thermoanaerobaculia bacterium | reverse complement strand
GAGCTTTGGCGGCGGCGGTGGCTTCGGCGGGTTCCGCGGCGGCGGCGGCCGGCGATGACATCCGTGGCGGGCCGGCCCGACGGAGCTCTGCCGGCGGATGAAGACGGCCCGCCTGAAGTAGGATTCCCGCTCGGAAAGACGGACAGATGGACGGATGTCCGGAAAAAGGAGAACGTGAAATGAAATCGCTGAAGGTGGGCCTGATGCTCGCCGCCGCGGCCCTCGCCGTGGCGTGCTCGTCGTCGAGCCCGACGATCAACACCGACTACAACCCCTCGACCAACTTCACGCAGTACACCTCCTTCGGCTTCAAGGCCGTCGACCCGATTGCAGATCCGATCGTCGACGCCCGGATCAAGGACGCGGTGACGTCCACCCTGACGGCGAAGGGCCTGACGCGGAACGACCAGAACCCGGGCCTCTGGGTCGTCCCCCACATCCAGCTCTCCGAGCAGACGCAGCTCAACACGTACAACACGGGCTGGGGCTATGGCTGGCGCGGCTGGGGCGGCGGTCCCTCCACGACGACGGTGGAGAAGATCCCGATCGGCACCGTGATCATCGACCTCGTCGACGCGAACGCCATGCAGCTCGTCTGGCGCGGGACGGGGAGCAACACGATCCAGCAGGGGCAGTCTCCGGAACAGCGGCAGCAGGCCCTGAACCAGGCGATGCAGCAGCTCTTCGCGAACTTCCCGCCGGGGTCGGCGCCCGCGAAGAAGTAGCCCGGCCCGACGACGTACCGACGCCGGGGACGGCTCCGTTGCGGGCCGCCCCGGCGTCTCCTTTTCCGCGCGGCTAGCCGTGCTTCCCGAGGAACTCCCGGATCGCCTCGAAGGATGCCGACGGGGCGCGGTGAGGGCCGTCGAAGAGGAGGTGCTCGGCCGAGGCGAAGCGGGCCGCGAGACGGCTCCGGTAGGGCGCGATCATCTCCGGCCCGTACCACTCGTCCTGGTTCGTGGAGACGTGGAGGACCGGCGTCGCCCTCGAGAAGGGCGTGCCGGCGGGCTCGGCGTCCTTCCACTCCCCGGGGAGGCCACCGCAGATCGCGACGACCGTTCGGAACGGATGGCCGTGCGGGGGGTCGAGGGCGAGGCGGTAGTTGAACGAGCAGGGGTGGCTGAAGCCGGCGAGCGAGACGCGCGCCGGGTCGCCGCCCCGGCCGACGGCCCACGCGATCGCGGCCGCGACGGCGGCGCGGTGGACGGCGCGGTTGTCCTCCGCGTCGGGCGAGACGCCGAAATGGAACCCGACCTTCTTGTCCGTGAAGGTGGTCCCCGGGGCGAAGGCCGACTGCGGCCCCTGGATCGAGACGATCAGGAAGGCCGGAGGGGTGAACTGCTTCGCGAGGCCCAGCATGGGAAGGGCCGTCATCGCGAAGCCGTGCATGGCCAGGAGGACCGGGGGCTTCCCGGGCTCCGGCGCCGTCGGAGGGGCCGCAAAGAGCCGGAGGGGGACGGGAATGGAGACCACCGCCGGCGGGGGCTTCTCGCTCATCTTCTTCCCCGCGAAGCGTAGCAGCCGGGAACCGCCTCTCCGCCCTTTCCGTATCAGAGGGCGATGCGGGCCGCCATCGAGATGGAAGGCGTCACGAAGGTCTACCGGTCGCGGATGGGCCGGAGCGAGGTCCGCGCCCTGGATGGCGTTTCGCTCGAGGTGAGGCCGGGAGAGCTCTTCGGGCTCCTCGGGCCGAACGGGGCCGGCAAGACGACGGCCGTGAAGGTCCTCCTCGGCCTGACCCGGCCCACCGGCGGGGAGGTGCGCCTTCTCGGGCTCCCGGCGGCGGAGCCCGAGAGCCGCCGCCGCGTCGGCTACCTCCCCGAGGGACACCGGTTTCCCGGG
>DAOMFB010000584.1:0-1844 GCA_035429585.1 Thermoanaerobaculia bacterium | reverse complement strand
AGAGGGTCCCGAGAACCGTCGCCACGACCAGCACGAACCAGATCGAGCCGACGCTTCCCGTCGGGCCGAGGGCGCCGAAGGACGGCAGGACGAGGAAGAGCGCCGCGGCCGCCGCGAGGGCGAGGAGGACCCCGCCGACGGCGTGGAGAATCCCGGGGAGTCCCTCGCGCTCCACCCCGAGGGCCATCAGGAGGGCCCCGGCGAGGACGCCGAACGGGAAGAGGAGCCACGTGGCGAGCCGCGGCGTGAAGCCGAGGTCCGGAAACGGACCGAGGATCAGGATGACGCCGGCGAGCGTCCCGGCGGCGACGAGCAGGAGGCCGGTCAACTTCAGCATCGGGGCACCTCCGGGGGCGACCTCTCCGAGGATCCGCCCCTACTTCGCCGGCGCGGCCGCCGGCTTCTGGCGCGTCAGCTTCACCTCGAAGATCGGGACGATCTGGTCCTCGGTGATCTTCTCCTCCCAGACCTCGTAGTAGGTGTTGTCGTCCGCCTTCGCGATCCGGAGCCGGACGTTCACCGGATCGCCGAAGAGGACGATCGCCCCCTCGAAGGCGATGTTCCCGTCCTGCAGCCCCCCGTTCGAGATCATCGGGCGGGCGAGGCCGCCGCCCCAGCTGCTGAGGAACAGGCGGGCGAACTTCTGCGAGTAGGCGTCCTCGGTGATGAGCGAGGCCGCCTTCAGGTCGCCGATGTTGTCGATCGAGGCGAGCCACCAGCCGTTCAGCTCGTAGCTCGTCTTCCGGGTTCCCTTCTGGACGCGCTCGGGAATGGAAGCCGTCGCGTAGCGCCGCGACGTCGCGTCCCACGTTCCGACCATCCACTTGAGCCGGTCGATTCCGCCGGGGGGCGCCTCGGCCAGCTTCCCGAGGGCGGGGTTCTTCTCGACCTTCCGCGCGTACCGCTCGAAGAGCGTCGGGTTCCCGTCCTGCCCGCGGGCGGCGGGGGCGGCGAGAAGAGCGGCGGCGAGGGCGGCGGCCACGGAGACGGCACGGGGGGGCTTCATGCGCGCATTCTAAGGGCGGCCCGGGCGGGGCCTCAGCGCGGTCTCACGGCGCCGACGGGGCAGGAGAGCCCCGTTCCGCCGAGGCCGCAGTAGCCGTCGGGGTTCTTCCCGAGATACTGCTGGTGCTCCTCCTCGGCGTAGAAGAAGGGCGGCGCCTCCCGGATCTCGGTCGTGATCGGGCCGTGGCCGGCCGCCGTCAGGACCTCCTGGAAGGCGTCGCGGCTCGCCTCGGCGTCGCGGAGCTGCCCCTCGCCGAACGCGTAGACGGCCGACCGGTACTGCGTTCCGACGTCGTTCCCCTGGCGCATCCCCTGGGTCGGGTCGTGCCCCTCCCAGAAGACGCGGAGCAGCTCCTCGTAGCGGGTCGCCGCCGGGTCGAAGACCACGAGGACGACCTCGGCGTGCCCGGTCCTCCCCGTGCAGACCTCCCGGTACGTGGGATTCGGCGTCAGCCCGCCCGCGTAACCGGCCGCCGTCATGTAGACGCCCGGAACCTGCCAGAACTTCCGCTCGGCGCCCCAGAAGCACCCCATGCCGAACAGGGCGCGCTCGAGCCCCTCCGGGAACGGCGGGGCGAGGGGGCGGCCGTTCACGAAGTGGCGGCCGGGGGCCCCGATCGGCCCGGGGCGGCCCGGCAGCGCCTCGCCGGGCGACGGGAGCGTCAGCTTCTTCACCGAGAAGAACATCGTCATGGCGGCAGTCTATCGTCCGCCCGGCGCGCTCAGAGGCCGACGACGACGGCGCGGGTCGAGGCCGGGCGACCGCGCGGGAGGAGGTCCTCGAGGCCCTCCGGGCCCCCCGCCACCCCAACCGTGCCGCGGTCGTGCACGACGAGGAT
>DAOMFB010000583.1:0-1846 GCA_035429585.1 Thermoanaerobaculia bacterium | reverse complement strand
GCCGATCAGCTCCCGAGCCCCCTTCTCCCCGATCCCGGCGACGCCGGGGATGTTGTCCGCCGCGTCGCCCATGAGGGCGAGGACGTCGACGACCTTGTCGGGAGGGACGCCGAAGAACGCCTCGACGCCCTTCGCGTCGAGGAGCTCCTCCTTCACGGGATGCCAGACGACGACCCGGTCGCCCTCCACGAGCTGGAAGAGGTCCTTGTCGGCCGAGGCGATCTCCACGCGGAGCCCCTCCCCCTTCGCCCGCTCGGCGAGGGTCGCGATCAGGTCGTCGGCCTCGTACCCCGGCTCCTCGAGGACCGGGAGCCCCATGGCGCGGCAGAGGCGCTTGGCGTCCTCGATCTGGGGGACGAGGTCGTCCGGCATGGCCGCCCGCTGCGCCTTGTACGTCTCGTCCAGCTCGTGCCGAAAGGTCTTCTCGTGGCGGTCGAAGGCGATGGCGACGGCGTCCGGCCGGCGCTGGGCGAGGAGCTTCCGGAGCATCGTCGCGAAGCCGAAGACGGCGTTCGTCGGCCGGCCCCCGGGGCCGGTCAGCCCCCGGATCGCGTAGAAGGCCCGGTAGAGGTAGTTCGAGGCGTCGACGAGGGCAAGCGTCCGGGGCGCGGGCTCGGCCATCTCGCGTCGAGTCTATCCGCCCCGGTGTGAGAATCGCTCCCGCCGTGACGAGCCCGGGGACCGAAGCCGCAACGCGCGACCGGCGCGCCGCCCTCCTCCTCGGCCTCGCCGTCTTCGCGATCCTGTCGGCCCTCGGGCACCACACGTGGGGGACCGTGGACGCCATCCGGCGCCTCGCGGTGACCCGGTCGATCGTGGAGTCGGGCACCGTCGTCCCTCCGGAGATCGGGCCGGTGAAGTACGCCCCGCTCCAGCCCGTCCTGATGCTCCCCACGTACCTCCTCGGACGGCTGTCCGCCCGCGTCGTCCCCGGCGCGGATCCCCACCAGGTCGGCTACCGCGCGACGGCGTTCCTCTTCACGCCCGTCCTCGTGTCGCTTCTCTGCGTCACGTACCGCCGGACGCTCCGCGGTGCGGGCCTTCCGGACCGGGAGATCTGGCTCGGCCTCGCGACGCTCCTCTTCACGACGCTCCTCCTCCCCTACTCCCGCCTCCTCTTCTCCGAGCCGCTGAACGCCCTTCTCGTCCTCCTCGCGGCGTCGGCTCTCGCGGCGCTCGCGCGCGGCGGGGAGGCGGCCGTCCCCCTCGCCTCGGTCTCGGCGCTCCTCTTCCTGAACGGTGCGGTCTTCGGCCCGCTCGCCGCCGCGCAGGTCGCGGCCGGGGCCCTCCTCGCCCGCCGCACCTCGGGACCACGCGCCGCCCGACGCGTCCTCGGCCTCGGAACGGCGGCGCTCGCGGCGGCACTCCTCGCGTGGGGGCTCTACAACCGGGCGCGCTACGGCGGCGCCCTCCGCTTCGGCTACGAGGGCGAGGGGTTCGGCGGACCGCTGGCCCTCGGGCTCTCCGGCCTCCTCGTGTCGATCGGCCGAGGCCTCGTGATCTATTCCGCGCCGACGGTCCTCGCCCTCGCGGGGTTCCTCGCCTTCCGGAAGGACCCGCGGTGGGGGCCGCTGAAGCCCGTCCTCGTTTTCTACGCGGCGGCCGCGGGGGCCTACCTCCTTCTTTACGCCGCGTGGGACTCCTTCGAGGGGGGCTGGTGCTGGGGGCCGCGATTCCTCCTTCCCTTCGTCCCGGTTCTCCACCTCGCGATCCCGCTCCTCCTCCTCCGGGCGCGGACGTGGTCCGCCGCGGCGAAGGCGGCCGTCGCGCTGCCGTTCGTCCTCGGCTTCGCGGTCAACGCCGCCGAGGACCTCGGCGCCTGGCGGGCTTTCGAGAAGGCGACCTT
>DAOMFB010000582.1:0-1847 GCA_035429585.1 Thermoanaerobaculia bacterium | reverse complement strand
CCTGCCCTCCGGTGGCTCCCTCCCCCCCGGCGGCCCAGAGGCGGTCGGCCTCGGCCCGGGCGGCGGCCGCCGGCGTCTCGTCGGCGCCCCGGGCGGCCGGCGCGAGGAGGAGGAGAAGGGCGACGGCGGAGAAGCGAAGCGGTCGCATGTCTCCACTATACTGGCGCGGCTCTTGCGAGCCGCCGCGCGATGCGGCGAAGAGGTGTCTGAAGTGGCCGACCAGCCTTCCAAGCCCGACGCATCCGTGCCGCCGGCGCTCCAGTTCTCGATCGACGACGCCGTCGCCAACGGCGTCTACGTGAACTTCGCGAACATCATCCACAACCCGGCCGAGTTCGTGATCGACTTCGCGCGGGCCGTGCCGGGTCGCAGCGACGTCAGGGTCCTCTCCCGCGTCCTCCTGACGCCCCTGCACGCCAAGCAGCTGCTCGCCGCCCTGTCCCAGAACGTCTCGCTCTACGAGAAGAACTTCGGGCCGATCCGGACCGATTTCGACGCCCCCCGCGCCGAGCGGGGCGGATTCGTCCCCCCGAACTGACCGTCCGGCCCGGCCGGCCATCTCACCTCGAGGACACACACGATGAACCGATTCCCCGCCCTGACCGTCGCTCTCCTCCTCCTCCTCGCCGGCGCCGCCGGACCGGCCGCCGCAGAGAAGAAGCCCGACGCGAAGCCGACGCCGGCCGCGCCGCTGCTCTACGACCCGGAGGCGGACGGCGAGCTGACGCTGAACTTCTACTGGGACGTCTGCCGTCGGTCCAACCGCAGCCTGCTCGTCTTCTTCGGGACCAACGACTGCGTCCCCTGCCGCGCCGTGAACAAGGGGGTCTTCGAGGACCGCTTCTACCGCGAGCTCGTGAAGCAGTTCGTCCCCGCCTTCATCGACGTGTCGCCGGGGACCCCGAACGCCGAGATCCCCGCCCGGTACGGCGTCGATCCGAACGCCCCGCTCCCGGCCGTCGTCATCTTCGACTCCTCCCGCCGCGTCAAGGAGGTCGTCGGAAAGGGCGAGATGGCCGCGGTCGCGGCGAAGGGCAAGGAAGCCGTCCAGCTCTGGATCCTGGAGCGCTTCGACCGCAACAAGCCGGCTGAGTGAATCGACCGCGGCCGTGCGCCGCGTCAACAGAACGGGCGATCGCCTCTGGCAGAATGAACCGCCGTGGCGCGACCGCAGAGCCGATCCTCGATCGGGCCCGACACGGGAGACCTTCTCCTCGTGGCGGCCGGGGACGCGGCGGCCCTGCAGCGGCTTCTCTCCCGGTGGCGCGGGCCCGTCTTCTCCGTCTTCGAGAAGAGCCGCGAGCCCGGCGACGCCGCCGAGGCCACGGCCTCCGTCTTCGAGGCGCTCTTCCGCACGGCCCCGACGTACGACCCGACGGCGTCCTTCGAGGAGCGGATCTGGTCGATCGTCGTCCGCGAGGCGGAGCGGGCGCCGCGGGCGGCCGTTCCGGCCATCCCGGGCGCGCGCCTCAGGGAGTCGGCGGCGGCCCGCGCGGCGCTGCTGCGGGCTGCCGTCGGGGCGCTCCCTCCCGGCGAGCGCTCCGCCTTCCTCCTGACGCGCGTGGCCCGGCTCCCCCTCCCGCTCGCCGCCGGCGCCTGCGGGGCGTCGGAGGCGGAGATCTGCCGCCGGCTCGTGCGCGCCCTGACCAGCTCCTCGGAGTCGCTGGCGCCCCTCTACGCGCCGCCCCAACCCGCCGAGGAGCCCGCTCCGGCGCCGACGGAGGCCCCGTGAACTGCGCCGAGCTGCGCCAGCGGATCGTGGACCCTTCCTCGGCCTCCACGGGAGGCCACGCTCCGGTCGTCGCCCACCTCCAGGAGTGCGTCGACTGCCGGACGCTGGTGCGGAA
>DAOMFB010000581.1:0-1850 GCA_035429585.1 Thermoanaerobaculia bacterium | reverse complement strand
GGGGCTTCTCCGGCCTCTCCGGGGGGGTCTTCCTCCGGTGGGGGCGGGGCGGCGAGGTGCCTCCGCGCGCGGCGCGGCGGATCGCCCCGGCCGCCGCGGCGCTGGCCCGGTTCGAGGGGCTCGTCGCCCACGAGCGGTCGGCCCTCCGGAGGCTCCCGTGACGCGGGAGAACCCGGCCCGCCCGGGCGTCGCGGCCTTCGCGTCGTACCGGCTCGTGCCGGAACTCCCCGTGCCGGTCCGGGCGAAGCTCGACTTCAACGAGTCCCCCTTCGACGTCCCCGACGAGGTGAAGGAAAGGGTCCTCGGCCGGCTCCGGGCCCGGCGCTGGTCGCTCTACCCCGAGTTCGGGTCCGGGCGTCTCCGGGCGGCGATCGCCGCGTCGCTCGGCCGGAGCCCGGAGGAGATCGTCGTCGGGAACGGCTCGGGGGAGATCCTCCTGGCCGCGATCAACGTCTTCGCGGGGGGCGGGCGCCTCCTCCTGACGCCCCCCACCTTCTCGCTCTACCCGCAGCTCGCCGTTCTCGCGCAGGCGGAGGTCGTCCCGGTCCCGCTCGCCGGAGACGACTACCTCTTCGACGAGGAGGCGATCCTCCGGGCCGTGCGCGGGACGGGGACCGTCCCCCTGATCTGCTCGCCGAACAACCCGACCGGGACCGCGGCGGGGCTGCCGTTCCTCCGGGCGCTCGCGGACGCGTCCCCCGTCGCGCTCCTCGACCAGGCCTACGTCGACTTCGCGGCGCCGTCGGCGGGCGCCCTGCCGCTCGTCGACGAGGGACGGAACGTCGTCGTCTTCCGGACGCTCTCGAAGGCGTACGCGGCGGCGGGCTTCCGGATCGGGTACGCGGTGGCCCGCCGCGAGCTCGCGCGCGAGGTGGCGAAGGGGGTCCTCCCCTTCAGCGTCGACCAGGCGGCAGAGGAGGTGGCGATCGCGCTCCTCGAGGACCCGGGGCCGGCCCGCGCCCGCGTGGCGGAGCTCGTCGCCGAGCGGGAGCGGGTGGCCGGAGCGCTCCGCGCGATGGGGGCGAAGGTGGCCCCCGCCCAGGGGAACTTCCTCTTCGTGGAGCCGCCGGGCGGCGGCTCGGAGCGCGTCCGGCGGGAGCTGCTCCTCCGGGGGATCCTCGTCCGGGACCTCGGCCCCTCCGCGGGAGGGCGCCTTCGGATCAGCATCGGGCGGAGGGAGGAGAACGATCTCCTCCTCCGGGAGCTCCGGGAGATCACCGGGAGAAAGGGGACGCCATGAGCCGCGTCGGCACGGTCTCGCGGACGACGAAGGAGACCTCGGTGGAGCTTCGGCTCGACCTCGACGGGACCGGGACGGCCGACGTCGCGACGCCGGTCGGGTTCCTCTCGCACATGCTCGAAGCGGTCGCGAAGCACGGGCGGATGGACCTCTTCGTCCGGGCCTCGGGCGACACGCACGTCGACGCCCACCACACCGTCGAGGACGTCGGCCTGGCGTTCGGCGAGGCGCTGTCGGAGGCGCTCGGGGACCGGTCCGGGATCGAGCGGTTCGGGGAGAGCACCGTCCCCCTCGACGAGGCCCTGGCGCGATCGGTCGTCGATCTCTCCGGGCGCCCCTACATCGTCTTCGAGTCGCCGGTGGACAAGGAGCTCCTCCTCGTGACGAAGGAGTTCCCGTTCGCCCTCGTGGAGGAGTTCTGGAAGTCGGCCGCCTTCCGGGGGAAGCTCAACCTCCACGTGGACGTGATCCGGGCCCGGAACGGCCACCACGCGGCCGAGGCCATCTTCAAGTCGGCCGCGCGGTCCCTCCGGATCGCCGCCGCCCGGACGGGAACGGGCATCCTCTCGACGAAAGGAACGCTGACCGCATGACGCCCCGCGTGACGCTC
>DAOMFB010000580.1:0-1851 GCA_035429585.1 Thermoanaerobaculia bacterium | reverse complement strand
CGGTGAGGAGCGCGTCGGCGGCGTCGCGGTCGTCGGATCGGGTGGACTCGACGAGGGTGATGCCGCGGGCGAGCGCGCGCCGGTCGCCCGTGCAGAGCTCGGCGCCGAGCGAATCCGTCATCAGGGGGTCACGCGCCCCGACGGGACGTTCCGCCGGCCGGCCCGCGCGGCGAAGTACGCCTCGGCCTTGTCGGCCCCCGTGGCGAGGAACGCGACGCACCGCGCCGCGTTGAGCAGGGGGAGCGTGACGGAGACCCGCGACGGCGGCCGCTTCGGCGCGCCGTCCACGCGGACGACGAGCCGGTGCGCTTCCTCGACCGCCGGATGGTTGGGAAAGAGAGAGGCCGTGTGCCCGTCCGGACCGAGACCGAGGAAGACGAGGTCGAAGCTCGGGACCGGCTCGCCGGGGTGGCCGACGACGCGGCGGATCTCGGCCTCGTACCGTTCGGCGGCGTCCTCGGACGTCGCGGCAACGCGGTGCACGTTCGCGGGCGGTACGGGGACGTGGCGGAGGAGCGCCGCCTCGACCGCGGCGTCGTTCCGGTCGGGATACCCGTCCGGGACGCACCGCTCGTCGCCGAAGAAGACGTGCGTCCTCCCCCAGGTCCCGGCCGCGACGGCCGACGGCTCGGAGAGGATCCGGTAGCAGGGGACGTACGACCGGCCTCCGGCCAGCGCGACGGCGAACCGCCCGCGCTGCCGGAGGGCCTCGACGGCCAGCGCCGCGAAGAGCCGGGCGGCGGGCGCCGCGGCCGCCCCGGGCGTCTCGTACTCGCCGACCCCGTCCATCCGGAACTCCCGCATCCCGCCCCGGCCTCCTAGGGTCGCCGCCAGCGTCGGCCGTCGCGCGCGAGGAGGGCTACGGCGGCCTCCGGGCCCCACGTCCCGGCCTCGTAGTTCGGAAGGTCCCGCGGCGGGTCGTCGCGCCACGCGTCGAGAACCGGCGTCACCAGCTCCCACGCCGCCTCCACCTCGTCGCGCCGCGCGAAGAGCGTCGGGTCGCCGTTCAACGCGTCCATCAGGAGCCGCTCGTACGCCTCGGGCTGCGAGGTGCCGAAGAACTCCGAGTACTTGAAGTTCATCGTCACCGTGTCGATTCTCATGGCCGTTCCCGGCTGCTTGGCGCCGAACTTCAGCGCGATCCCCTCGTCCGGCTGGATCCGGAGGAGGAGCGTGTTCGGCTCCTGCTGCGCCATCCCGGCCTTCCGGAAGAAGGTGATCGGCGGCGTTCGGAACTGGATCGCGATCTCCGTCACCCGCTTCGGCATCCGCTTGCCGGCCCGGAGGTAGAACGGTACCCCCGCCCAGCGCCAGTTCTCGACCTGCACCTTCCATGCGGCGTACGTCTCCCGGAGCGACACCGGGTGGACGTCCCGCTCGCTCCGGTAGCCCGGGACCGCCGCGCCGCCGACCGCCCCCGGCCCGTACTGGCCGCGAACGGTGTCGCGCAGGATCTCCTCCGGCGTCTGCGGGCGGATCGACCTCAGGACCTTCACCTTCTCGTCGCGGACCGCGTTCGGCTCGAAGGCGACGGGAGGCTCCATCGCCACGAGGCAGAGGAGCTGGAGGACGTGGTTCTCGATGATGTCCCGGAGGATCCCGGCCTCCTCGAAGAACTTCCCGCGCCCCTCGACGCCGATCGACTCGGCCACGGTGATCTGGACGTGGTCGACGTAGCGCCGGTTCCAGAGCGGCTCGAAGAGGCCGTTCCCGAGCCGGAAGACGAGGATGTTCTGCGTCGTCTCCTTCCCGAGGTAGTGGTAGATCCGGAAGACCGTCCGCTCCCGGAATACGGAGGCGACCGTGTCGTTGAGTGCGCTGGCTGATGCGAGGTCCGTCCCGAGCGTCTTC
>DAOMFB010000579.1:0-1856 GCA_035429585.1 Thermoanaerobaculia bacterium | reverse complement strand
GGATCGAGGAGAGCGGAGCGGGCCGGACGGCGCGCTGACGCCGCCGGGCCGCCGGCCGGGGCCTCCCGGCTAGACTCTGCGGATGCGCCGTCTTCCGCTGTTCGTCGCCGTTCTTCTCCTTCCGGCGCTCGCCGCCGCCGCCGTACCCGGGACGGATCCGGGCCCGTCCCTCTACGCGGCGCGCCGGGCGAAGCTCCTCGCGAAGCTCCCGGCCGGGGCCGTCGCGATTCTCCACGCCGCCCCCGAGGACGCGGCCGCGCGGGAGACGTACCGTCCCGACTCCTCGTTCTGGTACCTGACGGGCTTTCCCGAGCCGGGCGCCGTGGCCGTCCTCGCCCCCGGCGCGCCGGAGGGGAAGCGGTACACGCTCTTCGTCCGGCCGAGGGAGTGGGAGAAGGAGCAGTGGACGGGCTACCGCGCGGGCGTGGAGGGGGCGAAGGCGGCCTACGGCGCCGACGAGGCGTTCCCGGCCGAGGAGTTCCCGAAGCAGATGCCGGACCTCCTTCGCGACGCCACGTCGCTCTGGTACCTCGACGGCGGCGACGCGGCCTTCCGCGAGAAGCTCCTTCCGGCCTGGTCACGCCGTGCCGCCCTGGAGAAGGAGTCTCTTCCCGCGTACGACCTCGCGCCGACGGTGGCCGACCTGCGCCTCGTGAAGGACGAGACGGAGGTCGCGCTCCTCCGGCAGGCGGTCGCCCTTTCCGTGGAGGCGCACCGCGCGGCGATGCGTCTGGCGCAGCCGGGGAACGGCGAGTGGGTCATGGCGGGGGCCATGGTCGGACGCTGCCTGTCGGGCGGCGCGGCCCGGATGGCGTATCCGCCCATCGTCGGCTCCGGGCCGAACTCGGTCGTCCTCCACTACGACGCCTCCAGCCGGGTCCTCGGAGCGGGCGACATGATCGTCAACGACACGGCGTGCGAGTTCGGCATGTACGCCGCGGACGTGACGCGGAGCTATCCGGCCGGCGGCGCCTTCTCCCCGGAGCAGAAGGCGATCTACGAGATCGTCCTCAGGGCCCAGAAGGCGGCGGCCGCGAAGGCCGTCCCGGGGGCCGAGATGCGGGAGATCTACGACGCGACGGTGGACGTCATCGTCGACGGCCTCCTCTCGCTCGGCCTCCTGAAGGGCGACAAGGCGGAGATCGTCGCGAAGCGGTCCTACCGCTCGCTCTATCCCCACGGCTGCGCGCACTGGATCGGCCTCGACGTCCACGACGCCGGGAGCTACGAGGCCGAGAAGCTTCCGAAGGGGACGCCGCAGCACATGCGGCGCTTCGCCCCGGCGCACGCCCGGCTCCGTCCGGGCATGGCGTTCACCATCGAGCCGGGGATCTACGTCCCCGAGAAGGCCGAGGGCGTCGACCCGAAGTGGTGGAACATCGGCGCCCGGATCGAGGACGACTTCCTCGTCACGCAGAAGGGGGTCGAGTGCCTGAGCTGTACCCTCCCGCGCGAGATCGGGGAGCTGGAGAAGGCGATCCGGGCACGGTGAGGCGCGGGATTCCGTGAAGACTTCCTCCGAACGGGAACGCGCGCTCCTCCCCGTCGCGGCGGCGGCGCTCCTGGCCGTTGCTCTCATCGGCGTCTCGCTCGTGGCGGCGCGCACCCTGCGGGAGCGGGACGCGGCCGTTCGGGACGGGCTCCTCGCCCGGGCTGGACACGAGCTCGAGGCGCAGCTGAGAGAGAACGGGCCGCGGGACGCCCCGGCGGTTCTGGGCGCCTTCCTCGCCGAGCGACGGTCGATGCTCGAGGGGGTCGCCGTCGCCGGGCCGTCCGGCCTTGTCGCCGAAGCGGGCGCGACGGGCGGTGTCCCGTTCGAGATGCCGGCGATGCTCGGACGCGAGTGGCGGGAAGTC
>DAOMFB010000578.1:0-1868 GCA_035429585.1 Thermoanaerobaculia bacterium | reverse complement strand
TTGATCTGGCCGGCCATGTGGAGGCGGCAGGCAGGAACGTGACGAAGTTCCGGCCCGGCGACGAGGTATTCGGCGTCTCCCGGGGCGCATTCGCCGAGTACGTGTCCGCTTCCGAAACGAAATTGGCGCTGAAACCGGCCAACCTCACCTTCGAGCAGGCGGCGGCCGTCCCGATCGCGGCATTCACCGCGCTGCAGGGCCTTCGCGACAAAGGAAGGATTCAGTCCGGGCAGAAGGTCCTGATCAACGGTGCGGCGGGAGGCGTGGGGACGTTCGCGGTGCAGATCGCGAAGGCGTTCGGCGCGGAGGTGACCGGCGTCTGCAGCACGAGGAACGCGGACATGGTCCGATCGATCGGCGCCGACCGGGTCATCGATTACACCCGGGAGGATTTCACCCGCGGCGGACGGTCGTATGACCTGATACTCGACTCTGCGGGGAACCATTCCCTGTCAGATCTCCGGCGCGCGCTGACTCCGGAGGGGACGCTCGTCATGATTGGCGGACCGGACAAGGGGCGTTGGCTGGGACCTCTGTCCGATCTACTCAAAGCGGTCGTGCTGTCGCGGTTCGTGCGCCAGAAGCTCCTCCCGTTCCTGGCGCACTCGAGCAGAGAGGACCTGATCGTCATGAAGGCGCTCCTGGAAGCGGGAAGAGTCACGCCGGTCATCGACCGGAGCTATCCATTGCGTGAGGTCCCCGAGGCCATCCGGTATCTGGAAGAAGGACATGCCCGAGGGAAGGTCGTGATCACTGTCGAACACGGGAGTTCGACGTAGACCCGCCCGGTATCCATCTCGCTTCGATCGGGACCGGGCGGGCGTATCGTTCGGGCGTCTGAAGGAGGCCCGGAGGCCGATGCACTACCTCCTCTTCTATGACGTCTCCACCGACTATCTCGAACGGCGGGCGGCGTTCCGGGCGGAGCATCTCGCCCTCGCCTGGCAGGCCGTCGACCGCGGCGAGATGGTCCTGGCCGGCGCCCTCGGCGATCCCGTCGACGGCGCGGTCCTGCTCTTCCAGGGGGACTCGCCCGACGTGGCCGAGCGCTTCGTTCGGTCGGACCCGTACGTCAGGAACGGCCTCGTCACGCGGTGGCGCGTCCGTCCCTGGACGACCGTGGTCGGTCCCGGCGCCACGGACCCCTTGAGGCCGTGAACCGCGAGGCCGGACCGGATGCCTGAATCACGCGACCGTGTCGTCCGATTCCGCACCTTCGTCCGCGCTGCCCCGGACCGCGTCTTCGACGCCCGGGCGGCGGCTCGAGGACATGTTCCGCCGGACGGCCGGCTGGGCGGAGGTCCTGACGCTCCTCAAGTTCCACGTCGAACTCGGCGCGCGGTACTGAGAGAAAATTCGCCTTCTTCCGAGAGCCACGCGCGAATCCGGTCGTAGACCTCGCGGCTGCCGAGGAGATCGAGGTGCGCGAGCCCGTGGACGACGCACGTGCGGCTCTTCGGTATCGGCAGGGCCAGGGCGTCCTCGTGATGCTGTCCGAGCGCGCTCGTGACCGGTACGAGGCCGTCTCCCGGGAGCCGCTTCCTGGCGCCGCCGGGATCCGGCCGCCTGCTGGCCGCGATCGCGTAGCACTTCACCCGGCGCGGCAGGGGGACCAAGCGCCTCGGGTCGTGCGCGCGGGCGCCGCGCCGCTTCATCCAGTCCTCGTCCCGCACGCTGCCGAACCGAAGATCCGTGATTCCGTCGCTCCGGACCGCCCCCAGGTTCCCCAGCGGCGCCGTATAGGGGCTCACGCCCAGGAGAATCTCCGTCCAGTGACCCGCCCGCTCGAGCGGCGAGCCGTGATGCGGCGTCCCGAGAAAGATCATCTTCCCGAGGGACTGCAGCCACTGGTGCCCGGCGAGCCGTCC
>DAOMFB010000577.1:0-1873 GCA_035429585.1 Thermoanaerobaculia bacterium | reverse complement strand
TGTCCTGTACGGCGATAACGGCAACGACGACGTGCGCGGCGGGGACGGCGACGACGAGGAGACCGCGAAGGAGCGGCGACGTGGCGTGGAGCGCGGGGACGAGGAGGAGCCCGCGGATGAGCGCGATCGAGGAGTGGAACGCCACCGCCACGAGGCCGCAGCCGGCGCCGGGCCGGCCACCGGCGGGGTCAGGAGGACGGCGCCCCCCTTTCCGAGCCGCGGCGCCACCTCGGCGCCGACCGCCGTCCACGCGCCCGTCACCGGGGCGCCCGCCCCGCGGCGGACCCAGACGGGTCCCGCAGCGCGGTCCGGGTCGTAAAGGTCCATGAGGGCGGCGTGGTGGCCGAGGGCGAGCCCGCGGCCGCTCCGGTCGTTCGGGCTCGCGGTGACGAGGATCGGACGCCCCTCGCGCGTCCGGACGAGGACGGGCGAGCCGTAAAGGACGCTGGCGAAGTACCGGGGGAGGCCCTGCCCGTCCACCATCTTCTCGGACATGTCGTTGAAGGGAATCGTCGCTTCCTGAGGCTGGCGGCAGGCCGTCGTGGCCAGGGCTCCCGCCGCTGCGAGCGCACCGCCGACGCGCAGGAACTCGCGCCGGTCGACCGCGGAGGCCTCCGGTCCCGGGATCAACTCGTTCGGTTTCATCGTCATCTCCCCTACCGGTGACACGCGGAGCAGTCCGTGGACGCCTTCATGTTCGGCTTCCGGTGGCAGTCGAGGCACCACTGCATGTTGAAGGGCGTCGTCACGCGGACCATCTCCATCTCGGCGACCTTGCCGTGGCAGTTCTGGCAGACGACCATCGGCTTGCCGTTCTCGTCCTTGAGCGGGAGCTTCAGCTCGCCCTTCTCGTCCCGGGCGTTCAGGTGGGCCGCGTGGTCGTAGTAGACGAAGTCCGGGAGGTCGTGGACCTTCACCCACGGGATCGGCTCGCCACGGTCCCAGTACTCCTTCATCTTCAGGACCCATTCCTTGTTCAGGCCCACGGTGCCGTGGCAGTTCATGCAGACGGCCGTGGTCGGCACCGTGGAATGGCGCCCCTTGTAGGGCATCGTGTGGCAGTAGACGCAGGGGATGCCGAAGCCCCCCTGGTTCACCATCTCGCCCTTCTCGTTCTTCGCCCAGACCGGCTCTCCCGCCATCCGGGTGTGCCGGAAGAGGATCGGCTGGCGCGGCTCGTACCCCTTGCGCACGTTGCTCAGCGCGTACGCCACGGAGCCCGTCACGACCAACCCCAGGACCAGGGCCAGGATGCGGACGGACTTCTTTCGTCGGCTCATCGGGGAACCCTCCTTGTCGGGGCCTCCTCCGCCGTCTCGGGAGGCTTCGGGGGAAGGACTTTCGGATCCGCCGGGCGCGGCTCCTCGTCGTCGAAGAGGATCCGGACGGCGGGGGGTTCCAGGTCGTCGAACTGTCCCGAGCGCGCGGCCCAGATGAAGAAGGCCAGGGCGATCGCCGCGATGAGGAGCGCCAGCGGGAGGAGCACGAAGATCGTCTCCACCTACGCCTCCGCCCGCGCGGTCGCGGCCGCGGCGCGGCCGCGTCCGAACGTCCTCGCGAAGGAGGACGAGAGGACCACGGTCAGGGACGAGACCGGCATCAGCACGGCCGCGAAGAGGGGCCCGACGAGGCCCGCGAAGGCCATCGCGGCGGCCGCCACGTTGTAGACGAGGGAGAAGCCGAGATTGCGGTTGACGACGCCGCGCACGCGGCGGGCGCCGAGCAGGAGGTCGTACAGCGGCGCGACTCCCTCCCGGGTGAAGACGACGTCGTCGGCTACTATGGAGGCCCCCGTCCCTCCGTGCTCGGCGTCCCCCTCGGCGGCGAGGGTGGGGGCCGCTGCGTCGCCGCCGCGGTCGGAGGGTAATGTGGA
>DAOMFB010000576.1:0-1883 GCA_035429585.1 Thermoanaerobaculia bacterium | reverse complement strand
GCCGGCCGCGGCGCCCCCGCCGCCGCCCGGCCCCGGCGCCGAGGAGCTCTCGGAGATCGACTTCTGCCTCGAGCAGGGGATGGTGGTCGACGCTTCCGAGCGGCTCCGGGCCCTGGAAGCCCGCTTCCCGGGAGACCCCGGGATCGCCGAGCGACGCGTCCGCCTCGAGGCCTGGAGTCCCGTGGACCAGGGCCGCCCGGCGCTCGAGGAGAGCCTCACGGACGACTTCGAGTCAGTCCTCGACGAGGAGCTGGGGCGGGCGCTGACGGACGAGATGGCCCGGGGCTCGGCCGTCGCGGCGCCGCCGCCGGCCCCCGAGGCGCCGGCGACGGCCGCAGCCGCGCTGGCGATCGACGAGTCGGCGCTCTTCTCCGACGAACAGGAGTTCTTCAACTTCGCCGGCGACCTTCAGGCCGAGTTGCGGCAGGAGGCGCCGGCCGGGCCGCCGCCGGCTCCGGAGACGGGCGACCAGGACGTCCCCCTCGAGGAGATCTTCCGCGAGTTCAAGAAAGGCGTGGAGCAGCAGCTCTCCCCGGAGGACTACGAGACGCACTACAACCTCGGGATCGCCTACAAGGAGATG
Source organism: Thermoanaerobaculia bacterium (assembly GCA_035429585.1). Taxonomy (GTDB): domain Bacteria; phylum Acidobacteriota; class Thermoanaerobaculia; order UBA5066; family UBA5066; genus DAOMFB01. The sequence goes on along the minus strand of DAOMFB010000576.1, from coordinate 1,300 downwards.
TCGCTCGTGGACGAGGCGATCGGCGAGTTCCAGCGGGCCGCCAAGAGCCCGCAGCACGCCGTGGAGTGCTGCTCGATGCTGGGCCTCTGCTTCCTCGAGAAGGGGCTCCCGCAGCTCGCGATCAAGTGGTACCGGAAGGGGCTCGAGTCCCCGAACCTCCGGGACGAGGACCGCCTCGGCCTCCAGTACGACCTCGCCTGCGTCTACCTCGACGTGGGCGATCGCGACGGCGCCTACCGGACGTTCCTCGAGATCTACGGCTCGGACGCCAACTTCCGCGACGTGGGCGACCGACTGAAGGCGCTGTCGCTTCCGACCGGGAACTGACGGCCGGCCCTCAGCGGGGCGTCTTCCGGCCCGGAGCGCTCCCGAACGCGGCGTGCGACCGGAATCCGCGGTGGGGCTTCGACGCCGTCCCCTGGAGCTGCACGACCCGGTCCTTGGGCGCGCGCTTCGAGGTCCCCTTGCCGCGTCGGGCGTCGTGGAACGCCGCCGTCAGCGCGCCCGTCAGCTCCTCGCGCCGACGGAAGAGCCGCTTGAGCGGGCGCCGGCGGTGGCGCGCGAGGGCGTAGGCCGTCAGGAGCGGGAGGGCGACCGTCGTGTCGACGTAGCAGACGACGGTGTCGGGAAGCCGGTTCGGGTCGATCTTCCCCCAGGAGACCGCCTCGGCGGGCGTGGCGCCCGAGAGCCCTCCCGTGTCGGGCCGCGCGTCGGTGATCTGCAGGAAATAATCGTGGCCCGCCTCGTCGATCCCGAGGACCTCCTGGATCTGCGGCTCGGTCTGGAGGACGAAGTTCTTGGGGCTCCCGCCGCCGAGGATCAGGACCGCGCTCTTTCCGCCGCGCCGCTTCGCCCCGTAGACGATGGCGGCCGTCTCGTTCACGTCGGCCGAGACGTCGAAGGAGAACGCGCCCCCCTCGAGGGCCTGCCGGGCGACGTTCATGCCGATGGAGGAGTCGCCCGGAGAGCTCGTGTAGACGGGGACGTCGCAGGCCCGGGCCGTCGCGAGGACCGACTGGTCCGTCCCGAGGCCGAGGCGGCGCATGGCCCGCCGCAGGACCCCTCCGGCCCGCCAGTGGAACTCCGCCGTCGACATGGGACGCCGGAACTCCGGAAGGGCGAGGAGCTGGCGGAAGAAGGCGTCCGTGTCGAGGAGGACCTCGTACGGGAAGACGATGTCGTAGATCCGGATGACGCCCTCGTCGCGGAGGGCCACGTCGTCGAACGTCGGCCGCCCCTCGTGGATCGGCATGCCGAGGGCGTGGTGGACGTCGTGGTAGACGTTCGCGCCGGTGGAGAC
>DAOMFB010000575.1:0-1884 GCA_035429585.1 Thermoanaerobaculia bacterium | reverse complement strand
GTGGAGGGCGGCGTTCGCGAGGGCGTCGGCCTCGCGGTTCTCCTCCCGGCGGACGTGGACGACGGAGAGCTTCCGGAACCGCCGCGCCTTCTCGCGCGCCGCCGCGAGGTACGGGGCGAGGTGGGCGGCCTTCACGCGGTAGGTCCCGAGGAACTGCCGGAGGACGAGCTCGCTGTCGGCCCGGACCTCGACGTTCGTCGCCCCCGCGGCCGCGGCGAGGTCGAGGGCCGCGAGGAAGCCCTGCCACTCCGCCACGTTGTTGGTCGTCGTGCCGATCGCCTTCCTCTCGGAGCGCCCGGCGGGAGCGAAGACGCCCCACGCCGCCGGCCCCGGATTCCCGCGCGAGGCGCCGTCGAAGTAGACGACGAAGGGAGGCTTACTCCCCTCCATCCCAGTAGAGGATCCGCTTGCAGCTGTCGCAGAAGATCGGCTCCTTCGACAGCCGGATGTCGGAGAGGAGCTGCGGCCGGAGGCGGACGTGGCAGCCCGAGCACGACGCCGTCTGAGGGCCGACCATGGTCACGCGGGCCAGGGCGATGCCGCCCCGCTTGTCGGCGATCTGGCGGAACCGGCGGAGGAGGGCCTTGTCGATCGACTTCTCGAGCTGCCGGGCCTCGGCCTGGGCCGCGGCGATGTCGGCCTCGAGGGACGCCTGCTCGGCGCGCCACTCCTTCATCTGCTCCTCGTACCCCGCCTCCTCCGCGGGAAACGACGCCTCGTGCGCCGCGACCTCGGCCGAGGACGCGGCCAGGTTCTCCTCGAGCGAGAGGATCTCGTCCTCCCGGGTGCGGACCTCCCGCTTGACGGCGTCGAGCTCGTTGAGCAGGGCGCCGTACTCGCGGTTGGTCTTCACCGACGGGAGCTGCTGCTGATACTTCTTCAGCTTCTCGGCGAGCTCGCCGATCTCCCCTTCCAGGACCTTCTTGCGGGCGCTGGCGCGGGAGTGCTTCTCCCCCGCCTCCTCCCGGCGCCGGCGGGCGTCCTGGAAGGCCGCCTCGACGTGGGCGAGGTGGTCCGGCGTCCGGGACTTCTTCTCGGTCTTCCGCTGGATGTCGAGAAAGAGCTCCTGGAGCCGGAAGAGGGGCTCGAGAGGGTGGCCGCCGCTCATGGCCGTCCTCCCTGAAAAAGGAACGGGCGCCGTTCGGCGCCCGTCTTCGTCCGGACAGACCCCCGGCGCCGCGTGGCGCCGGTGGGGATCGTGGTATCGCTTCGCACCCCTTGCTTCTCTCCCCCACCGGCCGGAGCCGGTGGGTCCGCCCGGATTCGAACCGGGGACCTGCCGGTTATGAGCCGGTGGCTCTGAACCGCTGAGCTACGGACCCGAAGGGCCGGACCTTGGAGAATAGCATCCCGAGGTGGCAGGCCTTCGCTCCACCGCAGTACGCTGCGGAGGGGGTGCCGAAGGCAGGGGGAACCCGAAGCCGGGTTCCCCCTTTCCATTCTCGAGAACCCGAGGCCGGGTTCCCCCTCTCCGTCTCAGACGTTCACGTCGACGAAGGGGCGGAGCCTCTTGGCCCGGCTCGGGTGGCGGAGCTTGCGGAGCGCCTTCGACTCGATCTGGCGGATCCGCTCGCGCGTCACGTTGAAACTCTTGCCGACCTCCTCCAGCGTGTGCTCGGCGCCGTCCCCCACGCCGAATCGCATCCGGAGCACCTGCTCCTCGCGCGGCGTGAGGGTCTTGAGCGTCTTGCGCGTCTGCTCCCGGAGGTTCGCCACGATGACGGCGTCGATCGGCGAGATGACCTGACGGTCCTCGATGAAGTCGCCGAGGTGGCTGTCCTCCTCCTCCCCGATCGGGGTCTCGAGGGAGATCGGCTCCTGCGCGATCTTCATGATCTTGCGGACCTTCGAGGCCGGCATGTCCATGCGCTTGGCGATCTCCTC
>DAOMFB010000574.1:0-1888 GCA_035429585.1 Thermoanaerobaculia bacterium | reverse complement strand
CAACTTCCTGACCGTCGCGCTCCACGAGTTCGCCCACGGCCTCGGCTTCCTCTCGGTGGCCGACGAGAGCACGGGGGCCTTCCTCGGCGATCGCGGCGACATCTTCAGCAAGCACATGCTCGACACGACGTCGGGGAAGACGTGGACGGAGATGTCGTCGAACGCCGAGCGGAAGGCCTCGGCGGTCAACACGGGGCACCTCGTCTGGGACGGCACCGGCACCAACGCCGCCGCCGCGGCCTACCTCTCGAACAAGCCGATCCTCGACGTGACGTCGCCGCCGGCGGCCGCCGGGAAGATGGCCGCCGGCACGGCCGCCTTCGGGGCGACGCTCACGGTCGCGGGCGTCCCGGGGACGCTCGTCCAGGCGCTCGACCCGTCGGACACGGCCGGCGCGCTGACGACCGACGCCTGCTCGGCCCTGACGAACGCCTCGTCCGTGGCCGGGAAGATCGCCCTCGTGGACCGGGGGACCTGCGCCTTTGCCCAGAAGGCCTCCAACGTGCAGGCGGCCGGGGCGATCGGGATCGTCGTCGCCAACAACACGGACGGCGTCGTGAACATGGCGAAGGACACCGGCGGCATCTGGCAGTCGATCACGATCCCGGTCGTCTCGGTCTCGATCACGGACGGGGCGACGCTGAAGGCCAACCTGCCGGCGGCCGGGAAGATCGGCCTGGACGGGCTCTGGCGGAGCGGCTCGGACGCCGCCGGGCGCACGCTGCTCTACGCCCCCAACCCGGTCGAGACGGGCTCGTCGCTCTCGCACTTCGACACGTCCGCCATCCCGAACCTCCTGATGGAGCCGAACATCAACAGCGACCTCCCGATCGGCGTCGACATCACGACGGCGCTCCTGGCCGACATCGGGTGGTTCGGCACGTCGCCGGCGCCCCTGGCCGACTTCACGTGGTTCGCCGCCAGCCCGAAGGCGGGCGACCGGGTGCAGTTCACCGACGCGTCGACGGGGTCCCCGACCTCCTGGCTCTGGGACTTCGGAGACGGCACGACCTCCACCGAGCGGAACCCCGCACACACCTTCGGCCAGGGGACGTACCCGGTGTCGCTGACCGCCTCCAACTCGGGGGGCTCGAGCACGAAGACGCAGAGCGTCGTGGTGACCTTCAGCGGCCCGGTCACCTGCAGCACGGCGGGCGGCTACACGCTCTGCCTCGTGAACGGAAGATACCGGGTCACGAGCAACTGGCAGAACCAGTACGCGGGAGGCGCCGCGGCGAGGCTCTTCGCGGCGCCCCTCACGGACGCGACGGGCGCCTTCTGGCTCACCGACGCGGACGTCTACGAGTACCTGATCCGGATCAACACGGCCACGGACAACGGGAGGGCCTGGGTCGCGATCCCGACCTTCACGGACGTCGAGTTCTGGATCGGGGTCTTCGACACCCAGAACGGCCAGTACAAGGAGTACCACAGCCCGGCGGGCAACCGGACGCTGCTCTACGACCCGTACTTCTTCGTCTACCCCTAGGAGGGCCCGGGGTCAGCCGACGACCGCCACGGCCTCGATCTCGATCCGCGCGCCGGCCGGGAGCGCGGCGACCTGCACGGTCGACCGCGCCGGCCGGTGCGCGCCGAAGCGCGCCGCGTAGACCGCGTTCATCGCCGCGAAGTCCGAGAGGTCCGCGAGGAAGACGGTCGTCTTGACGACGTCGGCGAGCGTGACGCCGGCGCCCCGGAGGATCGCCTCGAGGTTGTCGAGGACGCGTCCCGTCTGGAGGGCGATGTCCCCCTCGACGAGCTTCATCGTCGCCGGGTCGAGCGGGATCTGGCCCGCCGTGAAGAGGAGGTTCCCGACGCGGACTCCCTGCGCGTAGGGGCCGATGGCCTTCGGGGCGTGGGGGACGGAGACGGTTTCGAGCTTCATGTT
>DAOMFB010000573.1:0-1898 GCA_035429585.1 Thermoanaerobaculia bacterium | reverse complement strand
TCGCCCTCGCGGCGGCCGCCGCCCTCCTCCTCGTCCTGCCGTCCTTCGGCGCCCTCGGCCCGGCGGGACGCGTCGGCTCGATCTGGTTCGTGCTGGTCGTGGCGACGGTTCTCGGGACCCTCTTCCTCGTCACGACCGGGAAGAACGCCCTGAAGGTCTAGCCGGGACGACGCCCCGTGACGGCGCCCCTGACCCTCGCCGCCTTTCTGGGCGGACGCGTCCTCGTCCGGGCCGGCGACCTCACCCGGGAGGACGTCGACGCGGTCGTCAACGCGGCGAACCCGTCGCTCCTGGGAGGCGGCGGCGTCGACGGAGCGATCCACCGCGCCGCCGGCCCGGCGCTCCTCGAGGCGTGCCGGGAGGTGAGGCGGACGGTCCATCCCGGCGGCCTCCCGACCGGCGAGGCCGTCGCCACGCCCGGCGGACGGCTCCCGGCGCGGTGGGTCATCCACACCGTGGGACCGGTCTGGGGCTCGCACGGCGGGCGCGAGAGCGACCTCCTCGCCTCCTGCTACGCGAGATCGCTCGCGCTCGCGGCGGCGCAGGGGCTCGGGACGATCGCCTTCCCCGCCATCTCGACCGGGATCTTCGGCTTTCCCCGCGAGACGGCGGCGGCCGTCGCCTCCAGGGCCGTCGCCGCGCACCTCTCGGCGAACGAGCTGCCGCGGGAGGTCCGCCTGGTCTTCTTCTCGGACGACGACGCGAGGGTCTTTCTCGCGAACCAGCTCTTCGAGGCGGAGCTCTCCGCGTGACGCGCCGCGGGGCCGTCCGGTGCGGCTGGGCGCGGACACCGCTCTCCATTCCGTACCACGACGAGGAGTGGGGCGTGCCGCAGCACGACGACCGGGTCCTCTTCGAGTTCCTGGTCCTCGAAGGGGCGCAGGCGGGGCTCTCCTGGGAGACGATCCTGAAGAAGCGCAGGCACTACCGGCGCGTCTACGACGGCTTCGCCCCGGAGAAGGTCGCCCGCTACGGCGAACGGAAACAGGCGGCCCTCCTCGCCGACCCCGGCATCGTCCGGAACCGGCTGAAGGTGGCCGCCGCCGTGACGAACGCGAGGGCGTTTCTTGCGGCGCAGGAGGAGTTCGGAAGCTTCGACGCCTACGTCTGGCGCTTCGTCGGCGGGAGGCCGAAAGTGAACCGGCCGCGGACCCTCGCGGAGGTCCGGGCCACCTCTCCGGAATCAGACGCCCTCTCCAGAGACCTGAAGAAGAGAGGCTTCACCTTCGTCGGCTCGACCATCGTGTACGCCTTCATGCAGGCGGTCGGGATGGTGGACGACCATGTCGTCAACTGCTTCAGGAAGAACAAGATCCGTTAGCCGCCCTCGCTTGACTTACGTCTGACTTGCGACTAACGTTCCACGCCCCATGGGAGAGGGGCGAGATCGGCCGCCGGGGCCTCCTTCGCGCGACTTCCTCGGGCCGGGGAACACGCGGATCTACCTCTCCCCCGGCGCGCGGAAGGAGAGGCTCCGGAAGCGGAGCTTCACGCCGGGGACGGCGCGCGGGCCGCGGTACGCGGAGCTGCGGTGCGCCTCGGCCTTCTCGTTCCTGAACGGCTCGTCGCTTCCCGAAGACCTCGTCGAGCGGGCGGCCGCCCTCGGCCTCCCGGCCGTCGCCCTCGTCGACGCGAACGGCGTCTCCGGCGCGCCCCGCTTCTGGAAGGCGGCGAAGGCGGCCGGGCTGAAGGCGCTCGTCGGAGCCGAAGTCGCTCTTTCCGCCTCTCTTTCCTTCGAAGCACGGCGCGGCGAAGCCGCGCCGCGGATCGACAATGCTCACGTCGTAGCCCGCCATCGCAGCCATTCTCGCCAGCGCGAGGGCGATATGCACCGCGCCGACGACGATCAGCCGCGGCGGCGGGTTGAAGACGTGCACGAACAACGTCCTTGCGTTGAC
>DAOMFB010000572.1:0-1918 GCA_035429585.1 Thermoanaerobaculia bacterium | reverse complement strand
GTCGCGACGGCCATGACGGAGGCCCTGTCCGTAGAGGCCCGGGAGGCCCTGTCGAAGCAGATCGTCCTCGGGCGCCTCGGGGCCCCCGACGACGTCGCGGACGCGGTCCTCTACCTCGCCTCGGACATGGGCGCGTACGTGACGGGTACATGCCTGAACGTGAGCGGCGGGCTCTACATCGGGTAGACTTCCCGCCCGGTTGACGGAACAGACGGGGAGGCGGCCGGAGTCCGGGGACCGCCCCCGAAATCGAACGGAGGAATGGATGTCGAACGCGGTTGAAGAAAAGGTCAAGAGCATCATCGTGGAGCAGCTCGGCGTTCAGGCCGAAGAGGTCAAGCCCGAAGCCTCGTTCGTCGATGATCTCGGCGCCGATTCGCTCGACACCGTCGAGCTCGTGATGGCGTTCGAGGAGGCGTTCGGAATCGAGATCCCGGACGAGGACGCCGAGAAGATCCAGAAGGTCAAGGACGCCATCTCCTACATCGAGAGCAAGGACAACCCGGCCTGAGCCCGCCCCCCGAAATGACCCCTCCGCTGCTCGACGGCCGGGGCCCCCGGCGCGTCGCGGTGACCGGCGTCGGCCTGGTCTCCCCGCTCGGCCTGACGACGGGAGAGACGTGGGAGGCGCTGCTCGCCGGACGCTCCGGCGCCGGACCGATCACCCGCTTCGACGCGTCGGACTACGCCTGCCGGATCGCGGCCGAGGTGAAGGGCTTCGACCCCGAGAAGTTCCTCGAGAAGAAGGAAGTCAAGAAGTTCGACACCTTCGTCCACTACGCCGTGGCGGCCGCGCGCGAGGCGGTCGCCGGGTCCGGCGTGACGATCGGTGAGGAGAACGCCGAGCGGGCGGGGGTCTGCATCGGGGCCGGGATCGGGGGGCTCCCCCTCATCGAGGAGATGCACAAGACCCTCCTCGAGAAGGGGCCCCGCCGGATCAGCCCCTTCTTCATCCCGGGGCTCATCGTGAACATGGCGTCCGGCCTCGTCTCGATCCTGACGGGGGCGAAGGGGCCGAACACGGCGATCGCCACCGCCTGCGCCACGTCGGCCCACGCGATCGGCGACGCGGCCAATATCATCCGGCGCGGCGAGGCCGACGTCATGATCGCGGGGGGGACGGAGTCGGTCGTCGTGCCGCTCGCCATCGGCGGGTTCGCGGCCATGCGGGCGCTCTCCACGCGGAACGACGACCCGGCGTCCGCCTCCCGTCCCTGGGACCGGGACCGGGACGGGTTCGTCCTCGGTGAAGGGGCGGGCGTCCTCGTCCTCGAGGAGATGGGGCAGGCCATGGCCCGCGGCGCGACGATCTACGCGGAGGTGGCGGGCTACGGGATGTCCGGCGACGCGTACCACATCTCGGCCCCGTCCGAGGACGCCGACGGGCCGTTCCGGGTCATGCGGAACACGCTCCGGGACGCGGAGCTTCCCCCCGAGTCCGTCGACTACGTCAACGCGCACGGGACGTCGACGCCGCACGGCGACAAGATCGAGACGATCGCGATCAAGCGGGCCTTCGGCGACCACGCCCGGACGCTCGCGATCTCCTCCACGAAGTCGATGACCGGACACCTTCTCGGCGCCGCCGGCGGCCTCGAGGCGGGCATCACGGCCCTGGCGATCCGCCACGGCGTCGTCCCCCCCACGATCAACTACCGGACGCCCGACCCCGACTGCGACCTCGACTACACGCCGAACGTCGCCCGCGAGCGGACGGTGAACGTCGCGCTCTCGAACTCGTTCGGCTTCGGCGGCACGAACGCGTGCCTCCTGTTGAAGAAGGTCTGACCGGCCCCCGGCCCGGGCGCGTCCGCGCCCGCCTCCGGGGCTTCCTCCTCGTCGCCCTCGCGGCGCAGGTCGCGATCCTCGCCGCCCAGGAGGTGACGTTCTTCCGGCAGCTCTCCGGGGTTCCGTCGCG
>DAOMFB010000571.1:0-1925 GCA_035429585.1 Thermoanaerobaculia bacterium | reverse complement strand
CCGGGAGGCCGGGGAGGGTGGCGAGGGCCAGCCCCGCGAAGATCAGGAGGGCGGCGAGGCCGGTCCGCGGTCCGTGGCGCTCGCCGAGGACGGTCCAGGCGAGCGCGGAGGCGACGAGCGGCTGCAGGTAGACGAAGACGGCCGCCGTCGAGGGGCCGGTCCGGGCCAGGGCCCAGATGTTCAGGGAGTAGGCGGCCACTGTGGGAAAGGCGAGGATCCCCGCCACCGCGCCCCAGGCGCCGGCCGACACCGCGGCCGGACGGAAGGCGAGGAGGTCCGGCGCGGCGAGGACGAAGATCGGCACGGCGCCGTAGCGGAAGAGCCATGCCGTGACGGCGAGCGCGTCGCGCCGCCGGAGGAGGCCGCGGGAGCCGACGAGGAAGGCCGCGTACGAGAGGCAGTTGACGACGAGCATGACGTCGCCGACGAGGGTGCGGTCGGAGAGCCGGACGGCGCCGAGGTTCATCAGCAGGAGCGCCCCCGAGAGGGCGAGGGGGATGCCGACGAGCCGTCGCGGCGACGGCGCGTCCACCCGGAAGAGGGCGGCGAGGGCCAGGGTGAAGACCGGGATCGTGGCGGAGATCAGGGCCGCGTTCGTGGCCGTCGAGCGGTGGAGGCCCGAGATGAAGAGGACCTGATTCCCGACGATGCCGAGGAGCGCGAGGCCGAGGAGCTCGGCGTGCTCGCGCAGGGTCAGGGGCGCTTCCCGCCGCAGGCGCTCCCGGGCCAGGAGGCCGAGAACGGCGACTCCCGCGGCGGCGCGCAGGGCGGCGAGGACGAGCGGGCTCACCTCGGCCAGGGCGATCTTCCCGAAGACGGGGAAGGCGCCGAAGCAGAGCTGCACCGCCACGAGGGCGAGGGCCGGACGGAGGTCGGGGCGGGGCGCGCCGTCAGCCGGCAAGCGGAAAGGCCGCCACGACGCCGTCGGCGGGCCCGGCGGGACAGATCACGGACAGGGAGGTCCCCGGAGAAACGTGGTCGCGGTGGACGTACGCGAGCGCGACGGCCCGGCCCAGCCGCCCGGACCGGACGGCGCTCGTGACCGCGCCCACCTTCAGGATTCCCTTCCGGATCTCGGCCCCCGGCGGAGGAACGTCCCCGGGGGGGAGGAGGAGGCCGACGAGGCGCCGGTTCACGTGGCCGTAGGTCCGGATCCGGGCGACGGTCTCCTGGCCGAGGTAGCACCCCTTCGTATAGGAGATGTAGCCGCGCCCCGGCAGCCCGGCCTCGTCGGGGAGGACGTCCTCCGTCAGCTCGGCGCCCCACCGCGGAATCCCCGCCTCGATCCGGGCCGCCTCCAGGACGTCCGGCTCCGCCGGAACGGCGCCGGCGTCGACGAGGGCCGACCGGGCCGCCGCCACCTGCGTCCGGGGGAGCCGCAGGTCGAAGCCCTCGAAGCCGCCGCGCGACTCCCTCACGGCGCGCCCGGAGGGACCGGGCAGGCTGGCGTGGGGCTCGGCGGGAACCTCCCGCCCGAGCACCTTCGCGAGGACCTCGCCGGCGCCGCGCCCCTCGACGTGGAGGACGCCGGCGATGCCGGTCCGGTTCTCCAGGGTCACCTGCTGGAAGAAGAGGTACTTCCGGAAGAGGCCGTCGAGCGTCCGCGCCAGGTCGGGCTCGGCGTCCACGATCAGCTCCTCCGCGCCGCAGAGGACGGAGACGTCGGCCAGCATCTTCCCCCGGGGCGTCAGCACGGCGGCGGCGCAGCCGTCGCCCGGGCGGAGGCCCTTCACGTCGTTCGTCACGAGGCCGTGGAGGAACTCGGCGCGGTCCCGTCCCGCCACGGCGATCTCCGTACGGCCCGTCAGGTCGAACAGGAGGGGGCGGCGCGCGAAGTCCTCGACGCCCGGCGGAGGCCCGGGGACCGTCTCGACGATCATCGGTCCCATTCTCGCAGAGGGATCCCGGCGTCGGGCTACAATGGG
>DAOMFB010000570.1:0-1931 GCA_035429585.1 Thermoanaerobaculia bacterium | reverse complement strand
GCTTCTGCATCGGCCTCGAGGCGCTCGCCACGGCCCTCGAGGCCGGCGGGGACTCCGGCGCGGAGCGTCCGCTCCGGCTCGCCGTCGGAAAGGGGCGCCTCCTCGCGAAGACGCTGGAGGCGCTCCGCGCGGCGGGCCTGGACCTGCCCGATCCGGACGGCCGCCGGCTCGTCGTCCCGGACCGGTCGGGGCGGGTCGAGCTCCTGCTCCTGAAGGACGACGACGTCCCGACCTACGTCGCGCACGGAGGCGCCGACCTCGGCGTCGTCGGGAGCGACCGCGTCGAGGAGTCGGGCGAGGAGGTCTTCACGCCCGTCGAGCTTCCCTTCGGCGCCTGCCGTCTCTCGCTCATCGGGCGCGCGGGGGCGGCGTGGGTCCCCGACGGGCATCCGCTCCGCGTGGGGACGAAGTACCGGCGCGCCGCGGCCCGCTTCTTCGACGCGCGGAAGCTCCCCTGCGAGATCGTCCCGCTCTCCGGCTCGGTCGAGCTGGCGGCGGCGCTCCGCCTGACGGACGTCGTCGTGGACCTGATCGAGACCGGCTCGACCATCGCCGCGAACGGCCTCGAGGAGATCGAGACGATCGCGGCGAGCCGCGCCGTCCTCGTCGCGGGGCGTTCGGCGCTCGTCTCGCGCCGCGAGGAGGTGGCAGCCCTCGTGGAGCGGCTCCGCGCGGCGACGGAGGGGGCGGCGTGAGGACGATCGACGCGCGGACCGGCGCCGGCCGGAAGGAGCTCGAGAAGCTCCTCGCGGCGCGCCGGGCGACCCCCGATTTCCGGGCGCTCCGCGACGTGCTCCCCGTCGTGGAGGAGGTCCTCCGGAAGGGAAGGGCGCCGCTGGCCCGGTTCGTCCGCCGGTTCGACGGCGTCTCCCTCCGGCCGAAGGACCTCCTCGTCGATCCGTCCCGCGGGCCGGTCCCGGCGGCCGATCCGGCCTTCGTCCGGGCCTTCCGCCAGGCGCGGCGCCGGATCGAGGCGTACCACCGGCGCCAGCTCCCGAAGGGATTCGCCGCCCGGGACGCCCTCGGCGTCCGGTTCGTCGAGGCGCCGGTGCCGCTCGACGCGGTCGGGGTCTACGTCCCCGGGGGGCGGGCGTTCTACCCCTCGTCGCTCCTGATGGGCGTCGTCCCGGCGCAGGTGGCCGGCGTCCCGCGGATCGTCGTCGCCACGCCGCCGCGCGCCGTCCGGACCAGCCCCGAGCTCCGCTGGGCGCTCCGGGAGCTGGGGATCCGCGACCTCCTCCTCGCCGGGGGGGCGCACGGCATCGCCGGCCTCGTCTCGGTGGCGGGCTGCGCGAAGGTGGTCGGCCCGGGCAACCGATACGTCGCGGCGGCGAAGCACCTCGTCTCGTCCCTCGTCTCCGTGGACCTGCCCGCGGGCCCGTCCGAGGTCCTCATCGTCGCGTCGGCCGGGGCGCGGGCCGACCTCGTCGCCGCGGACCTCCTCGCGCAGGCCGAGCACGACCCCGACGCCGTCTGCCTCGTCTTCACGAACTCGGAGCGGCTGGCCCGGGCGGTGGCCCGTGAGACGGAGTCTCAGATCGGGACGTTCCCCGAGCGGTCCGTCCGCTCGGTCATGCGCGCCGCGCTCCGGAAGAAAGGCGCGATCGCCCTCTTCCCGACGATCGGGACGGCGGTCGCCGCCGGCCGCCGCGCCGCCGTCGAGCACGTGCAGGTGATGGGGCGGTCCGCCGAGCGGGCGGGCCGCGGCCTCCTCGCGACGGCGGGAGCGCTCTTCCTCGGCTCCGCGACGCCGACGGCGTTCGGCGACTACGTGGCGGGACCGAACCACGTCCTGCCGACGGGAGGGGCGGCGCGGAGCTTCTCCGGCCTCTCCGTGCGGGACTTCCTCCGCTGGGGGCGGAGCGTCGAGGTGCCTCCGCGCGCGGCGCGGCGGATCGGCCCGGCCGCGGCGGCGCTGGCCCGGTTGGAGT
>DAOMFB010000569.1:0-1931 GCA_035429585.1 Thermoanaerobaculia bacterium | reverse complement strand
CCTCGCGCAGCGCGGCCAGGTACTCGCTCCGCCCGGCCCGCTTCACGAAGGCCGGGATCAGCTCGTCGAGCTCGGTCCGGAGCGCGTCCCCGAGGGCGTTCAGCTCCCCGAGCGGATGCGACAGCAGCCGGTCGATCAGGTGCTCGTAGGCCTGTCCCGAGGCGAAGACGCCGACGTTCGTCCGCGTGGCCCCCGGGAGGTAGCCGCGCATCACGTCGCAGGCGTGCGCGCGGACCGTGGCCCCGTAGGCGCGCCGGGCCGTCTTCAGGAGCTCCGCGTCGCGCTCCACGTCCGCCCACGACAGCGCCTCCCCCGTCGCCGGGTGCCGCACCTCGACCGCCTCGATCGGCAGGAGCTTCCGGATCCCCTCGAGCATCGGCTCGATCTGCGCCGCGTACGCCGAGAACAGCCCGTCCATCAGCGTGAGGAACGCCTCGCGGTGCGGCGAGGCACAGAGCCGCTCCTCGGGGTGGAAGAGCCACCGTCCCTCGGCGTCCTTCTGGTCGAAGCGGACGTAGCGCGTCGACTTCTCGAGGAAGGCGATGCCGACCCGGCTGTCCTCGACCGCCTTGGCCGCGACGTTCGAGATCCCCTCGAGGGCGACGTGGGCGCCGCCGAGCTGCGCCACGGAGTCGTCGCCGTAGCCGACGAGAACGCGGTCGTAGAACGCGCGGGCCTTCCGGAGGGCGGAGCGGTCCTCCGGCGACCCGGACGTCGCGGGGAGCAGGCCGGCGGCCAGCCCCTCGCCGCCGTAGAACTCCTCGAGGAAGACGCGACGCAGGCTTCGGGCCGACCGGCTGTAGCGCGAGAAGAGCGCGCCCGCTACTTCCTGCGGAAGGCGAAGGCCGAACACGTCGCGGTCCGTGTTCGTGAAGTACGGCGTCAGGAGGCGCCGCTCCTCCTCGAAGAAAGCCTCGGGCATGTGGCGCGATCTTATCCGCTAGCGGGCTTCGATCCGCACGACCGCGACCGGCCAGAGCGTCGCCCCCGCCGCCACGGGGCCCTTCTCGGCGAAGAGGACCGCGTAGTACGACCCCGGGCCGACCGTCAGCGGGATCCGCGCCTCGAGCCGGCCGCGCTCCTCGGTGAATTCGCCCGGGATTCCGTCCCGGTAGCGCATGGGGGCCGCGAGGACCGGGCGGAGGGAGACGAACCCCTTCGGGAGCCCGTACGAGGTCCGGCGCCCGATCTCCGCGGCCGTCATCGGGACGGGCGGCGGATCGTGCGCGACCTCGATGAGCCCCGCGGCCCAGCCGTCGGGGAGGCGCACCCGGATCGTGGCCGACCCCCCCGCGGGAAGCGGCCCCGCGGGCAGCTCGACCCATTCCGCCACGCGCCGGACGAACTCCTCCGTCATCCGGAACTCGCCCCCCTGCCACGCCACGCCGATCCCCACGTGCGTCCACTTCGGGTCGAGGATGGCCCGCCGGTGGCCGTCGTCCGGGGGCCGTTCGGCCATCATCCGGGCGTTCGCCTCGAGGAGAAGCGCCCCGATCTCCGCCTCGGCCACGTCCCACCCTTTCCGGGAGATCGAGCCCGCGTTCTGGGCGTGCAGGTCCACCCCGCCCGCCAGCGCCCACCGGAGATAGGGGGGCCGCCCGGCGAGGTCCCAGTGGCCGAGGAAGCCCTCCGCCGCGGCGTCCCGGCAGAACGCGTCTCCCACCTTCGCGGCGAGCAGGTCGTACGCGAGCGGCGGCGCGCCGTGGGCTTCCCGGTCGGCGTTGATCTTCCGGAGGAGCTTCTTCTTCGCCGCCGGCGACCGCTCCTCGTACGCGATCTCGTCCCGGTCGGGGCCGAGCCGGATCCAGCCCGGCGGGGCGGGCGGGGACGGCGCCGGGGCCGGCCGCCCCCAGGCGGCGGCCGCCAGGACGGCGGCGCCCAGCACCCGGCGTTCCTGAGGCTTCCGCACCAGTACGTCGCACCTCTCCGCC
>DAOMFB010000568.1:0-1934 GCA_035429585.1 Thermoanaerobaculia bacterium | reverse complement strand
GATCCCCTCCCCCGTCCTCGAGCTCTTCCTCCCCCCCGGGCCCCTCGGCCGGTCCCTGGCGGGGGCGTTCGCCCCCCCGCGCTTCCACCATCAGCACCTTCCGGACGAGCTCGTCGTGGAGCGCGGGGCCTGGCCGGCGGCGGTTCTGGAGGAGCTCCGGCGGCGGGGGGACGCGGTCCGGGAGCGCCGCGTGACCGACACGTGGGGGCGGATCGGCGTCGTGCACGCGATCTCGTTCGAGCGGGACGGGACGCTCGTCGGCGTGGCCGATCCCCGGCGGTACGGACGGGCCGTCCCGGCCGAGCAGGGCTCTCCGCGCTGAAGTGGCGCCGGGAGCCGCCGGATGGTATCTTCCGCCTCCGTCTTTCTGGTCGGGGCGTAGCGCAGCCTGGTAGCGCACACGGTTCGGGACCGTGGGGTCGGAGGTTCAAATCCTCTCGCCCCGACCACCTTCCACCCTCCGTCTCCGGAGTGGCCTCGTGAGACGATCCGCCGCGTGACGCCCGCGACCGGAGCCCGAAGCGGCCGCTCCGCCTCCGCGCGCCGCCCGTCCCCCCACGTCCAGAGGAAGCGGGACGCGCGGCGCCTGCAGATCCTCGAGAGCGCGGTGCGCGCCTTCGCCGCCCGGGGGTTCCATGGCACCTCGATGGAGGACATCGCCCGGGAGCTCCGGCTCACGCGCGGGAGCCTCTACTACTACTTTCGGGACAAGGAGGAGATCCTCGCGCTCTGCCATGCCGTGGCCCTCGACGCCGTCCTCGCCGCGTTCGAGGAGGTCCGCGCCTCGGCTCTGCCTCCCGACGAGAAGCTCCGGCGCCTCATCCAGGAGCACGTGCGGGTCCAGGTGGACAAGTTCCACGGCACGGCGCTGGCGCTCGAGCTGGACGCGCTCCGCCCCGCCTCGCGGGCGGCCGTCGTGGCGGGCCGCGACCGGTACGACCGGGGGCTCCGGGAGCTGATCGCGGAGGGAGTCCGGACGGGGCTCTTCCGGCCCGTGGACCCGAAGCTCGCGGCCTTCGCCGTGCTGGGGGCGATCAACTGGATCGGCCGGTGGTACCGGCCGGCGGGCGAGGCGACGCCGGAGTCGCTCGGGGAGGAGTTCGCGGGTCTCTTCCTTGCGGCGCTCTCGGCCCCGAAGCCCGGGAAGGGCCGCGACCGCTAGCGTCCGGACGGCTCGACGTCCAGTGTCGCGAGGACGCGCGGCGCGGCCGCGTCCCCCTCGGCCGAGAGGATCACTTCGAGCTGCCCGGGGGGCGGCACGCCCGCGGGGCGCCGGAGGGGGAGGTCTCCTTCAGCCGGGCCGCCGGCCGGGAGGGGGTAGCTTTCCCAGACGGTCCGGTCCCCGGCCCGGAGGGCGACCCGGAAGGCGCGCCCGGCCGGCGGGAGAACGGGGCGGGGGAGGACGAGGACGAGGCCGGCGTCTCCGTGCCGCGCGATCCGGATGGCGTCCGGGCCGCCGGAGGGGGGAAGGACGAGGGCCCGCAGGACGCCGGCCGGAGCTCCGGTCGCCGCGGCGAGGGCGCGGCTCGAGGATTCGAGCTCGCTCTTGAGCCGGAGGGCCGAGGCGAGGGCCGCGACGAAGAGGACGAGGAGAAGGGAGAAGCCGGCGAGGAGGCCGGCCCGCCCCGTGAGCAGGCGGGCCCCGGGCGCGGGGCCCTTCCGGAAGGCGCGGAGCCGCCCGATCCGCAGGCGCATCTGCGTCGTCGTCTCGATCCGCTCGCGGTAGTAGGGCGTCTCGAGGAGCGACTCCTCGAAGGTCCTCCGGTCGGCGGGCGAAAGCCGCCCGAGGACGTAGTCCGAGACCAGCTCGTCCTCGGCCTGCTCGACGGAGTCGAGAAGCGAGTCGTCGCCGAAGTAGAGTTCTTCGAGCTTCTCCCGGCGGGCCTCGGGAAGCCGGCGGAGGAGGAAGTCGCGGAGCTCGCCCCGGGAGGGGA
>DAOMFB010000567.1:0-1936 GCA_035429585.1 Thermoanaerobaculia bacterium | reverse complement strand
AGACGAGGAAGCGGACGCGGAGCGTCGCGATCTCCCGCCCGCCGACGGTGAACGCCGCCGGCTCCTCGGCGGCCGCCGGCTTGGGCGCCGGCGCCGTCTCGGCGCCGGCGGGAGGCGCCGCCGAGAGGAGCAGGACGAGACCGAGGACGACGCGACGCCCCTTCATGGCGCGGGCCGGATCTCCTCGAGCCCTCCGCAATAGGGCCGGAGCGCCGTCGGGACGGCGACCGTGCCGTCCGCCCGCTGGTAGTTCTCGAGGACGGCGATGAGGGTCCGCCCCACGGCGAGGCCCGAGCCGTTCAGCGTGTGGACCAGCTCGTTCCGGGCCTTCCCGTCCCGCTCGACCTTCGTCCGGATCGCGGAGCGCCGGGCCTGGAAGTCGCCGAAGTTGGAGCAGGAGGAGATTTCCCGGTAGAGCCCCTGCCCGGGGAGCCAGACCTCGAGGTCGTAGGTCTTCCGCGACGCGAAGCCCATGTCGCCGCGGCAGAGGAGGACCCGCCGGTACGGCAGCTCCAGCCGCTCGAGGACCGCCTCGGCGTCGCGCGTCAGCCTCTCGTGCGCCTCGTCCGACTGCTCGGCGAGGGTGAACTTCACCAGCTCCACCTTGTCGAACTGGTGCTGCCGGATCATTCCGCGCGTGTCCTTCCCGGCCGAGCCCGCCTCGGCCCGGAAGCAGGGGGTGTACGCGCAGTACGAGAGCGGCAGCGACGCCGCCGGCAGGCTCTCGTCGCGATGGAGGTTCGTCACCGGGACCTCCGCCGTCGGAGCGAGGTACCAGTCGGTACCTTCGATCCGGAAGAGGTCCTCTTGGAACTTCGGGAGCTGGCCGGTCCCCTTCAGCGAGGCGGCGTTCACGATGAACGGCGGCAGCACCTCCGTGTAGCCGTGCTCGCGCGTGTGGAGGTCGAGCATGAGCTGGATGAGGGCGCGGTTCAGGAGCGAGGCGGCCCCCTTCAGCACCGTGAAGCGGGCGCCGGTGACCTTGGCCGCCCGCTCGAAGTCGAGGATGCCGAGCGCCGGCCCGAGGTCCCAGTGCGCTTTCGGGGCGAAGTCGAGCGCGGGCGGGGCCCCCCAACTCTTGACGACGGCGTTGGCCGACTCGTCGGCCCCCTCGGGGACGCTCTCGTCGGGGACGTTCGGGAGGCGGAGCTCCAGGGCGTCGAACGCGCCGTCGATCTCGCGGAGCCGCTCGTCGGCGGCGGCGATCTCCTCGCCGAGGGCCTTCGACCGCGCCTGCTCGGCGGCGGCGTCCTCGCCGGCCTTCTTCTTCCTCCCGACCTCGGCCGACAGGCGGTTCCGCTCCGCCTTCTTGGCCTCCACGTCGGTCAGGAGGCGCCGGCGCTCCGCGTCGAGCCGCCCCCACGCGTCGAGGGCCCCCGCGTCGTACGTCCGTGCGCGGAGGAGCCGGGGCAGGTCGGCGAAGCTCTTCCGGAGGAAATCGCGCGAGAGCATGGCGGGCCATTCTCGTCGCGCGGAGCCGGGGATTCAAGCAGCCGATAATCGCGCCGTGGCGCCCCTCCCCGTCTCGGCGGTCGTCGTGAACCTCGACGGCGGCCCCCTTCTCATCGAGGCCCTCGACGCGCTCGAGCGCGAGGGGGTCGAGGAGACCCTCGTGGTCGACAACGGGTCGGGCGCGGACGAGGTCGTGCGGCTCGGGGCGCGCCCCGGCGTCACGCTTCACCGCCTCCCGGAGAACCGCGGCTTCGCGGCCCCGGCGAACCTCGGGGCGCGCGCGGCCCGCGCGCCGTTCCTCGCCCTCGTCAACAACGACTGCGTCCTCGAAGCGGGCTACCTCGCGGCCTGTCTCTCCGCCCTCGAGGGCGACTCGGCCCTCGCCGCCGTGCAGGGGGTCGTCCTCGACGGCGCGGGCCGCACCGTGGACGGCTGGGGCTTCGGCTGGACCGCCCGGGCCGAAGCCGTCCAGCTCGGCCGCGGG
>DAOMFB010000566.1:0-1940 GCA_035429585.1 Thermoanaerobaculia bacterium | reverse complement strand
CCTCCCCGGTCCGGAGGTCCGCGAGGGTTTCGGGGGAGACCTTTTTGAGACCGCGTCTCATCCACCGCCATTATGGGACAAGCGCGCCCTCTTTGCGACTGATGCAGATGTTCCAGCCGGCGCCCCTCCGATCGCCCCGGCACGCGGCCCGGGCGTAGAGTGATCCGGATGGGACGGCTCCGGCTTCTCGTTCCGCTCGTCCTCGCCGCCGTCGTCGCCCTCCCGGGGCCGCTCCCGGCCCGGGAGGGCCCGGACGTGGTCCTCTACCTCGTCGGGGACGCCGGACGGTCGGTCCCGGAGATCTCGCTCGTCTTCCCTCCCCTCGCCGCGGAGCTGACGCGCGACCGCGAGCGGAGCGTCGTGGCGATCCTGGGCGACAACCTCTATCCGGCCGGCCTTCCGGCCCCGGGCAGCCCCGACCGGGCCGACAAGGAGGCCCGCCTCGAGGCCCAGCTCGTCGCCGCCCGCGCGGCCGGCCGCGGTGTCGTCGTGCCCGGGAACCACGACTGGGCCCGCTGGACCCCCGACGGCTGGAACGGCGTCCGCCGCGAGGAGGCGTTCGTCACGGCCCACGGAGGCCCGTGCGTCAGCTTCGCCCCCTCCGGCGGGTGCCCCGGCCCCGTCGTCTTCGACGTCGGCGAGTCCGTCCGGCTGATCGCCCTCGACACCCACTGGTGGCTCCACGAGTACGAGAAGCCCGAGGGCCCGTCCTCGCCCTGCCGGGAGAAGAGCGAGGACGACGTCGTCGCCGCCCTCCGGGAGGCGCTCCGGACCGCCGGAGCGCGGCGGACGGTCGTCCTCGCGCACCACCCCCTCGAGGCGGGCGGCCTGTCGGGGTCGCACTACACGTGGCAGGACCACCTCTTTCCCCTGACGCCGTTCGTCCCCTGGCTCTGGCTCCCGATGCCCGTCTTCGGCTCCCTGACCGTCGTCGGGCGGACGGCCTTCGCGAACCAGCAGTTCGAGGTCGCCCCGAGGTACAAGGCCCTGAAGGCGGCGATGACGAGCGCCTTCGACCCGATCCCGCCCTTCGTCTGGGCCGCCGGACACGACCACAGCCTGCAGGTCATCCGTCGGCCCGGGACGAGCCGGACCTGGAACCTGATCAGCGGGGCCGGCGGAGGGACGAAGAGCGTGACGCCCGTGAGGGCCATCGACGGGACCGTCTTCTGCCGGAGCGTCCCCGGCTACATGAAGATCGTCTTCGAGAGGAACGGCCCGGCCCGCCTCGCCGTCGTCGCGGTCCCCGCCCCCGGAAGGACCGAGACGATCTTCGCCGCCCCCCTCGACTGACCCGCGCCCCGCCGTGGCAATCTCCCGGGGGGAGGACCCATGGGCCACCTCGTGAAGTACTTCGTCCGCGGGCTGATCGTCTTCGTCCCGGCCGCCGTGTCGGTGTTCGTCCTCTGGACCGTCTTCGTGAAGGTGGACCGGCTCGTCGGGATCCCCTTCCCCGGGGCCGGCCTCCTCGCGACGGTCGCGCTCGTGACCCTCCTCGGCTTTCTCGCCTCGAACTTCCTGACCCGGCGCGCGTTCGACCTCTTGGACGGGATCTTCCGGCGGGTCCCCTTCGTGAAGCTCGTCCACGGCGCGGCGCGCGACCTCGTGAACGCCTTCGTCGGCGAGCGGAAGGGCTTCGACCGGCCCGTCGCCCTCTCCCTCGGCGGTCCGGACGCTCCCAAGCTCCTCGGCTTCGCGACCCGCGAGTCGATCTCCGGCGACGGCCTCGAGGGGCACGTCGCCGTCTACGTGCCGCAGTCCTACGCCTTCGCGGGGCACGTCTTCGTCGTCCCCCGCGCCCGGGTGACGCCGCTCTCCGCGGCGAGCGCCGACGTGATGGCGTTCATCGTCTCCGGCGGCGTCTCGGGCCTCGCCGCCGCCCCGCCGGACCGGGGGTAGACTGCGCGCCGGCGGGGGACGGAGACGGGATGGGGACGCTC
>DAOMFB010000565.1:0-1941 GCA_035429585.1 Thermoanaerobaculia bacterium | reverse complement strand
TCGTCCGGGATCCCGTAGACGCCGGCGTGGTAGCGCTCGTCGAGCTCGACGTCCCGGCCGTCGGTCAGGATCATCTTCCACCGCCCGTCGGTCACGGCCTCGAACCGGTGGGCGAACCGGTCGCCGAAGAGGAGAACCATCGCGTCGTGGACGTCGTTCTCCGAGAGGAGCCGGCGGCCGGACCCCTCCGGGGCGGCGAGCGTCGCCCGAAGATCCTCGGAGCTCAGGGGATGACGGGGTGTCACGCCTCCGGCCCGGAGCAGGGTCGGATAGACATCGTGGGAGGAGACGGCTCCCGTGAACTCGCGGGGCGTGACGTTCCACGACCGCGGAAACCGGACGAGGAGCGGCACGCGAAGGACCGGGTCGAAGACGTAGTGTCCGTGGTCGAGGAGGACCTTTTCGCCGAGGAAGTCTCCGTGGTCCGCCGTGAGAGCGACGAGCGCCCCGCCTCCCGGGGCGGCCTCTTCATCGAAGGCGGCCAGCAGGCTTGCGAAACGGCGGTCGACGGTGCGGACTTCCTCGTCGTAGAGGTGCGCGATGTGCCCGAGAACCGCCGGATGGAGAGGCACCTCCCCGCGCATGACGGACTGGGCGACGAGCGTGCCGTTCAGCTCGGAGTGCCAGACGTCGAAACAGCCCGTCGGAAGGGACACGTCGGCCCGTGGGCTGCGGCGGGGAGCATCTCGAGGCGCCTCGTAGGGCTGGTGCGGGCCGAAGAAGTGGACGAAGAGGAAGACGGGACGGAGGCTCGACGGGCGGGCCCGCCGGAGCCAGGAGACGGACGCGTCCGCGACGAGGTCGTCGTGATCGTGCGCGGAGAAATCGAAGACGTCGAAACCGCGCGCGAAGCCGGTCCGGGACGAGACGAAGAACCAGTCGGTGAAGCCCGCCGTGAGATAGCCGCCGCGGGACAGGGCCTGCGGAAGCGTTTCCACCGCTCCCGACATCGACGTGAAGACGGGATTCGGCGACCGAACGGGACCGTCCGTGAACCACCAGCGGGAGATCGGTGCCGCCTCGGACAGATCGGAGCAGAAGCGCGCGCCGTGGCCGGTCGGATGGATCCCCGTGAAGATGGAGGACATCGACGGGATCGTCCAGGGGGCCGTGGACCAGGCCCGCGTGAACCGGACGGCGCCCTTCGCGAAGCGCTGGACGTTCGGGGCGAGATGGGCGAACCCGGGCGCGTTGATCCGGTCGGCCCGGAGCGTATCCACCGTGACCAGGAGGATGTCGGGCCGGACGGGGGGCGCGAGGGCGATCCCCGCGCCGAGCGTCGCCGCGGCGAGTGCTGCGCCGAGGCGGAGGAAGGTCCGGCCCCGGAGCGGCGGGAGGGCCGCTGCCGCGGCGAGCAGGGTCCAGCCGGCGAGGCGCCCGCCGAGCTGGAACGGCTCCGAGCCCAGGAGGGGCCGTGCCGGCACGGCCAGGAGAAGCCCGCCCGCGGCCAGAGCCGCGATCGGCAGGGCCGCACGGCCGAGCCGGCTCCGCGCCGCGAGGACGAGAGCGAGGAGGAGCCCCGCGACGGCCACCAGGAGAAGGGTCGTGCCGACGACGCCGCCGGCGAGGAGCCGGGCCCGCGTCGACCAGGCGGGAAGGGCGAAGAAGGGCCACGCCGTCACGACGGCCGCGGCGGAGAGCGCGGCCGGAAGGGCGCGCCCGATCGCCCGGAGCGGCTCGAGGATCGTCGAGTCGTCGAACGCCATACGCGAGCGGGAGGCCATTCTAGGGCTCCGGGCGGCCAGGGCCCTACGCGGCCCCGTGGACGGAGACGTCCGGGCGCGCGTTCCGCTCGAGGGCCTCCGCCTCGATGCGGAGAAGCTCCCCGAGCCGCTTCCGGGTCGCCTCCGGCCCCGCGTGCGCCACCGCCAGCTCGAGGTAGGCGGGGCCGTGGCGCGCCTCGGCCTCGGCCAGCTCCCGGTAGAAGCGCGCGAGGCGGCC
>DAOMFB010000564.1:0-1946 GCA_035429585.1 Thermoanaerobaculia bacterium | reverse complement strand
TCTTGACCTTCACGTTGTCGGCGATCTGCACCCAGATCCACGCCTCCTCGACCTGCCGCACCGTGCCGCAGAGCCCCCCGGACGTCACGACGCGGTCGCCCTTCTTCAGCGCCGCGAGCATCTCCCGCGTCTTCTTCTGCTGCTTCCGCATCGGGGCGAGGAGGATGAAATAGAAGATGACGAAGACGAAGATGATCGGGAGGAATCCCGTCAGCGTCTGCGTGAGGCCGCCGGCCCCCGGGGCCGCCTGCAGGAGGAAAGCGAGCGTCATGTCGCGTCCTTTCGGTCGTCGTGCGAGAGGCGCGCGGCCGCCTCCGCGGACCACGTCGCGAACTCGCCGGAGTCGAGAGCCTCACGGATTCGCCGCATCAAGTCAAGGATCGCCGTCAGGTTGTGGACCGTGAGATGGAGCGCGGCCGACGGCTCCCCGGCGAGCCAGAGGTGCCGGAGGTAGGCGCGGGAGTGGCGGCGGCAGGTCGCGCAGCTGCACGCCGGATCGGGGGGCGCGGCGTCCTCCCGGTAGCGCGCGTGCTTGACGACGAGCGTTCCCTCCGACGTGTAGAGCAGCCCGTGCCGGGCGGCCCGCGTCGGGAGGACGCAGTCGAAGAGGTCGAACCCGTGGGCCACGGCGTGGATCAGGTCGTCGGGCCGTCCCACGCCCATCAGGTAGCGCGGGCGCTCCGGCGGAAGGCGGGGCCCCGTGAACGCCACGATCGCCCGCATCTCGGGCTTCGGCTCCCCCACGGAGACCCCGCCGCACGCGAGCCCCTCGATGGGGAGGGCCGCGAGGGCCGCCACGCTCTCGGCCCGGAGGTCCTCGTGCATCCCCCCCTGCACGATCCCGAACAGCGCCCCCGCCGCACCCCCCGCGCGGAGCGCCGCCGCCCTCGTCAGCGCCCGGGCCGCCCACCGGTGGGTCCGCTCCATCGAGGCCCGGGCGACCTCCCGCGACGCCGGGTACGGGGTGCACTCGTCGAGGACCATCGCGACGTCCACCCCGAAGTCGGCGAGCTGAAGCTCCGCCGCCCGCTCCGGCGTCAGGAGGTGCTCGCTTCCGTCGAGGTGGCTCCGGAAGAGAACGCCGTCCTCCCGGACCTTCCGGTTCGCCGCGAGCGACATCACCTGGAAGCCGCCCGAGTCCGTCAGGATCGGCTTCGGCCAGCCGGTGAACCGGTGGAGCCCGCCGAGCCGCCGGACGACGTCCCCGCCGGGGCGGAGCATGAGGTGGTACGTGTTCGCGAGGACGATCTCGGCGCCGGCCCTCTCCACGTCCGCCCAGGAGACGGCCTTCACGCTCCCGGCCGTGCCGACCGGCATGAAGGCGGGGGTCTCGACGGTGCCGTGCCCGAGCGTCAGCCGGCCGCGCCGCGCGGCCGTGGCGGCGTCTCCGGCCAGTCGTTCGAAGCGGAGGGCGGACGACATTCCCGGATCGGGAGTCTACGGGGCCCGGATCCGTTGACCCTCGCAAACCCGGATGCTATGTTCCGCCCGCTTTCGGGGGTGTAATGCCGGAGCTCGGACAGAAACACGAGTGCTACAAGTGCGGGGCGAAATTCTACGATCTGAGGAAGAGCCCTGTCCTCTGTCCGAAGTGCGGCGCCGACCAGCGGGAGGCGCCGCCGCAGCCGACGTCTCCCGTGATGCTCGCGGCGGCGCGACGCGCCAAGCGTGACGAGTTCGCCGATCCGGACCTCTTCGAGCGTCCGCGCGACGAGGAAGAGCCCGGCGCTGAAGCGGAGGACGCCGTGAAGCGGATCGACGACGAGGAAGAGCTCCCGCTCGAAGGGTCCGGCCAGCTCGAGGCCCCGGAAAGCGACGACGAGGAGTTCTGACGGCCCGCCGCGCGGCGCCGTCTTCGCCGCCATCGGCCTCGGCGCCAACGTCGGCCGTCCCGCCGCCGCCGTCCGGCGCGCCGCCCGCGTCCTCGCGTCGCTGCTGAGCGGGGC
>DAOMFB010000563.1:0-1953 GCA_035429585.1 Thermoanaerobaculia bacterium | reverse complement strand
CGGCGACCCCCTGCAGGGGGTCAAGGACGCCGGCGGCGGCCGGCGTGCCGGGGACGACGACGCCCCGCGTCCCGGCGCGGCAGAGCTCGCGCGCCGTCTCCTCCCCGACCGCCACCACCTCGGCGAACTCCTTCTCGAAGAAGCGGGCCCCGAGAACCTCCACGGTCACCTTCGAGGAGACGACGAGCCGCGCGCCCCGCGCGTCCGCGGCGAGGGCTTCCGCGACGCCCGCCGGAACCGGGAGGATCTCGTGCGTCGACAGGAGGGTGACGTCCGGCCCGCCCGCTTCGGGAGGGAGGTCTCCGCCGCCCGACCGGAGGACGAGGAGCCGCTTCATCGCCGCGGGCTCAGTGTCCGGCCGCGCGGGAGACGTCGATCAGGCGCGCCGCGCCGCGCGCGAGGAGGCGCTCCGCGAGGACGCGGCCGAGCGACGATCTGAAGGACGGGGAGGAGGGGAAGGGCGGCGGCGTCGACTCGCCGAGCTCGTCTTCGAGGCACTCTCGCCCGTCGAGAGACAGGACGCGCCCGACGAGGACCAGCCGGCGGCTCCCTCCTTCCCCTTCGAAGAACCCCCGGGCGCCGACCGGCGCGCGGCATCCCCCTCTCAGAAAATGAAGAAGGTCCCGCTCCGCTTCCGCCGCGACGCGTGTGGCGGGATCGTCCATCGCCGCGAGCACCTCTCGCGTCGCCGCGTCGTCCGCCCGGCAGCCGATCCCGAGCGCCCCCTGCGCCGGGGCGCCGAGCATCTCGTCCGGCCCGAGCCGGCACGCGATGACGTGGGCCCGCCCGAGCCGGTCGAGCCCCGCCGCGGCGAGGACGAGGGCGTCGGCGCGCCCCTCCTCGAGGCGCGAAAGCCGCGTATCGACGTTCCCGGCCATGGCGATGCAGGAGAGGTCCGGGCGCACGCGGAGGAGCTGCGCCACGCGCCGGGGTGAAGACGTCGCCACGACGGCATTCCGGGGAAGCCCCGCGACCGTGGCGACGCCGGCGTGGCGGGACGCGACGACGAGCGCGTCGCGCGCGTCGGCCCGCTTCGGAACGGCCGCGAGGACGAGTCCCTCCGCCTCGGCCGTCGGAACGTCCTTGAGGGAGGGGACGGCGAAGTCGATCTCGCCGCGGCGGAGGGCGTCGTCCAGCGCCCTCACGAAGACGCCGGCCGCGTCGCCCCCGGGCGGCGCCTTCCCCTCCGTCGAGAGCTGGTCCCCCTGGGTCCTCACGAGGATCGTCTCCACCGCGCGCCCCGTGGCGCGGGTGAGCGCCTCGGCGACGGCGCCCGACTGGGCGCGGGCGAGGGCGCTGCCGCGGGTCCCCATCCGGAGGGGGGCCGTCACTCCCCCTCCTTGCGGTCGAGCCGGAAGAGGGAACGGACCGCCTCCGCCCGCTCGAGGCGCTCGGAGGCGTTTCCCTCCTTCAGCCCGACGGTCGGGTGGTGGAGGATCTTCGAGACGATGGAATCGGTGAGCCGGTCGACGACCTTCTCGGCGTCGGGGCCGAGCGCCGCGACCTTCGCGCGGTAGGCGGCCAGCTCCTGCTGCCGGATGGCCTCGACCCGGCCGCGGAGCGCCTTGACGACGTCGACGTGCAGGAGGCCGCCGTACCAGTCGCGGAAGCGCCCGACGGACTCCTCGACGATCGCCTCGGCCTTCGGCACCTCGGCGCGCCGCGCGGCGGCGTTCTCCGTCGAGAGCTCGTTCAGGGCGTCGACGTCGTACCGGTAGACGTCGGACAGGTCGTCCACGCCCGGGTCCACGTCGCGCGGGACGGCGAGGTCGAGGATCAGGAGGGGGCCCCGGCGCCGCGCCCGGTGGCGCGCCGCGCCGAGCTCCGCCGCCGGGATCACCGGGTCCGGCGCTCCCGTCGCCGCGATGAGCAGGTCCGCCTCCCCGGCCGCGAGGACCCGCGACTCCCAGGGGACGGTCCGGCCGGAGACGCGCGCGGCGAGCGTCGCCGCGC
>DAOMFB010000562.1:0-1971 GCA_035429585.1 Thermoanaerobaculia bacterium | reverse complement strand
GCCCGGTGGCCGCGTTCGCGACGCCGGACTGGACCGGGCGCGCGCCGGTCTTCGTCCTCCACTTCTCGTCCCACCAGGACCGCGCCGCCGCGGCGAGCGAGGCGGCGCGCCTCGGCGCCGTCTTCGGCCGGCCCGCGCGCGCCGTCGTGGTGGACCTCGGCGCGAAGGGCGTCTGGTACCGGGTCGTCGTGGGGGAGTTCCGGACCGCGGACGAGGCGCGCGCCTTCCGCGCGGACCTCGCCGCGAAGAAGACGCCCGGGATGGGCTTCGTCTACGAGATGAAGGGGTCCCGCTGATGCGGACGATCTACCTCGTGAAGGCCGAGGTGGCGCCCGAGGCGGAGCGGGCGTGGAACGAGTGGGGGAGCCGGCACCACATTCCGGAGGTCCTCGCCGAGCCGGGCTTCGTCCGGGCCGCGAAGTACCGCCTCGAGGAGGGAACCGCGCCCGACGGGTGGATCGCCTACTGGATCCTCTACGAGGCGGTCTCGCGCGAGGCGCTCGAGGCGTACCTGTCGGGCGACGCGGTGAAGCGGCTCCGCGCGGACCAGGCGGCCCGCTTCGGATCCGTCCTCCGCCTCTCCCGCGCGATCCTCCTTCCGGTGGCCGAGGCCGAGGCGCCGCCGCGCTGAGCCGGGCCTCCCCCGCTCAACCCGAGATCAGCTTCGCGAGAAGGAAGGCCGCGCTGGAGGCGAGGGCGCCGACGAAGACCGTCCGGAGGGCCTCGCGGAGGGGCGGGCGCCCCGTGAGCCGCCCCTTCACGGCGCCGAAGAGGGCGAGGGCCGTCAGGGTCACGAGGCAGGAGGCGGCGAGCGCGGCCGGGACGCCGACGGGGAAGAGGTAGGGCGCGAGCGGGATGGCGCCGCCGGCGACGTAGGCCCCGCCGATCGTCAGCGCGGAGAGGCGCGCGCGCCGCGGGTCGGGCTCGGAGAGGTTCAGCTCCTCCCGCATCATGAAGTCGACCCAGCGCTTCGGCTCGGCGCAGACGGCCGCCGTGGCGGCCTCGAGCGTGTCGCCCTCGAGACCCCACGACGCGAAGATCTTCCGGACCTCCTCGCGCTCCTCCTGCGGGATGTCGCGCACCTCGTCGTGCTCGCGCTTCAGCTCGCTCCGGTACGTGTCGGCCT
Source organism: Thermoanaerobaculia bacterium (assembly GCA_035429585.1). Classification (GTDB taxonomy): domain Bacteria; phylum Acidobacteriota; class Thermoanaerobaculia; order UBA5066; family UBA5066; genus DAOMFB01. The sequence goes on along the minus strand of DAOMFB010000562.1, from coordinate 845 downwards.
CGCTCCGGGCGGCGAGGTAGCCGCCGAGGCCCATCGCGATGGCGCCGGCGGCGAGCTCCGCCATCCCCGCCACGAGGATGAGACGCGAGCTGGCGACGGCGCCGGAGAGGCCCGCGGCGAGGGCGAAGGGGACGGTGAGGCCGTCCGACATCCCGAGGACGACGTCCCGGACGGTCTCCGACCCCTCGAAGTGCTGCTCCGCGTGCCGGTGGCGGGGAACGCTCAGGGGTTCGTCTGCCAGATCTCGAGGCTGGTCGGCAGCGCGCGGTCGTCCATCTTCACGAGGGCCACGACGGCGCGGGCCACGTCCTCGGGCTGGATCGCCCGGGCCTCGTTCAGCCCCGCGTCGTGCTCGCGGGCGAGGTCGGTGGCGACGGAGGAGGGGAAGACGCAGGTGACCCTCACGTCGAACGCCCGGACGTCGTAGCGCATCGCCTCGGTCAGCCCGGCGAGGCCGAACTTCGAGGCGCAGTACGCCGCGCCGCCCGGGAACCCGCGGCGGCCGGCCGTCGACGCGATGTTGACGATGTGGCCGCGCCGCCGGCTCTTCATGCCGGGGAGGACGGCGCGCGACATGAGGAACGGCCCGCGCAGGTTGACGGCGAGAACCCGGTCGAAGACGAGGGCGTCGATCTTGTCGACCGGCCCGGTCGCGAAGATGCCGGCGTTGTTGACGAGGACGTCGATCGGACCGAGCTCCTGCTCGGCCGCGGCCACGCAGCGCGAGACGGTCCCCTCGTCGGAGACGTCGCCCGGAAGGACGGCCGTCCGGGCCCCGAGGGCCTTCAGCTCCTTCTGGACCTTCTCGAGGTTCTTCTTCGTCTTCCCCTGGAGGGCGACCAGCG
>DAOMFB010000561.1:0-1971 GCA_035429585.1 Thermoanaerobaculia bacterium | reverse complement strand
GCCTGGCGCGCCCGCGCCCGGCGGGGGAACTGGGGCCTCCCGCGCGCCGAGGTCCTGCCGGGGAACGTCGGCCTTCTGGAGGTCCGGAGGTTCCAGCCGCCGGACCTCTCCGTCGAGACGATCGCCGCGGCGATGGGCTTCCTCGCGAACGTCGACGCCCTGGTCGTGGACGTCCGGGGGTGCCGGGGCGGAAGCGCGCGGGTCATGCCGTACTTCGCCGGCTATTTCTTCGCGAGCCCGAAGAGCCTCTTCGACATGGAATTCCGGGGCGACAATGTCACCGAGCGGTTCTGGACGCTCCCGTGGCTTCCGGGGCGCCGGCTCGCCGACGTCCCGATGTACGTCCTGACGAGCGCCTACACGTTCTCCGGGGCGGAGGGCTTCGCCTACAGGCTCCAGGTGCTGAAGCGGGCGACGATCGTCGGCGAGACCACGGGGGGCGGCGCGAACGCCGGGGGCGTCCTCGACGTGCCTCCGTTCTTCCGCGTCTACATGCCGATGGGCCGCCCCGTCGACCAGACGACGCGGACGAACTGGGACGGGACGGGAGTCGTCCCGGACGTCCGGACGACGGCGCCGGAGGCGCTCTACGTGGCGCCCGCGGAGGCGCTGAAGCTGCTGCGGCCCCGGGCGGCCGGCGACGCGGAGAGAGCCCGCCTCGACTTCGCGCTCGAGCGCGCCGAAGGGCGCCATCACCCGCCCCGCTTCGCACCGGGCGACCTCGATCGCCTCGCAGGCGACTACGGCAGCGTCCGGGTCCGGCTGGAGGGGGGACAGCTCCGCCTCGAGCGCGAAGCCGGGAAGCCATATCTCCTCCTGCCCCTCACCGCCACGGTCTTCTCGGCCGACATCGAGGACCCGGTGCGGGCGGAGTTCCTGCCCGGCCCGGCGGGGAGAATCGAGAAGCTGGCCTTCACCGACGAGGACGGAAAGCGCGAGGAGCTCCCCCGCGGGGCCTCTCATTGAGCGGCCGGGCTTCCGCCCGGCCCGGAGGGCCCTCCCGTGACAAGACGCCGGGGCCCGGACGACTCAGAGAGTGTGGTCCCCTTGACCGACGCCGACCCCCATGATGCGGCGCGATCCGCCGGCGGGGCATCGGACGACCGCTGGAGACGGCTCTTCGCGGATCTGACGACGGGGGACGCGAACGCCCTCGAATCCCTCTACGACGTCGCGGCGCGTCCGGTCTTCGGGATCGCCCACTGGCGAACGGGGTCCGTGGAGGACGCCCGGGACGTCGTGCAGGAGGTCTTCCTCCGGATCGCGAGGTCTCATCGCCGTCTCGGCTCGGTCGAGGATCCCCGGGCGTGGCTCCTCTCGCTGGCCCACCACGTTTCGGTGGACGTCGTCCGCCGGCGGAAGCGACGCGAGGCGGGACGCGTCGACGACTTTCCCTATCTCGCCGCGCCGGACGGCGACGTCCCCCGTGAGATCGACGCCCGTCGCGCGTCGACGTTCCTGAGAGTCCTTCCGGACGAACAGCGGGAGGCGGTCTGGCTGAAGCACTTCGCCGACTGCACGTTCGCGGCGATCGGTCGGATCACGGGCGTGCCGACGTTCACGGCGGCCAGCCGCTACCGCCTCGGCCTGGCGAAGCTTCGCCGCATGATGGGAGGAGCCCCATGAGTGACGGCCGCCCCCCCGACCCCTCTCCGTTCTCCGGACTCGAGGCCTCCGGCCCGCCGCCGGACCTGCGAGAGAAGGTCCTCGCCGTCGCGCGGGAGGCGCTGGCCGAAGAGGCCGGCCGCGACGTCTGGACGCGAATCTGGGAGAGCCGTCCGCTTCGGGTGGCGTGGGCCGCCGCCGCCGCGCTTCTGGTGGTCGCGAACGTCGGCCTGACCGTGCGGCGCACCACCGCCGCCGGAGCCGTCTCCCGGTCCGGCGCGGGTGCGGAGCGGGAGGCGTCCCGCGATCTGGCCGCCGTCGTCGCCCTGCCCGCCGTCGACGAGAACGCCCGGCCGCTCGCGGCGC
>DAOMFB010000560.1:0-1980 GCA_035429585.1 Thermoanaerobaculia bacterium | reverse complement strand
TCCGGTAGGTCCGGCACTCGAGGAGCGTGGGCCCTTCCCCGCGCCGGGCCCGCTCGACGGCGCGGCGCGCCGCCGCCCAGACGGCCACGACGTCGTTGCCGTCGACGCTCTCCGCGGCCACGCCGTAGCCGGGCGCCTTGTCGGAGAGGGTGCGGGCGGCGCACTGCCGCTCGAACGGCGTCGAGTAGGCCCAGTTGTTGAACTCCACGACGAGGACGAGCGGCAGCTTCTGCACGGCGGCGAAGTTGAGCCCTTCGTGAAAGGCGCCGACGGAGGTGGCGCCGTCGCCGACGTAGGTCATGCCGACGGTCCGACGCCCCCGGATCCGCTCGGCCAGGAGCATCCCCGACATCACCGGAATCATCGTGGAGAGCATCGCCGTCCCCGCGTAGATCCCGCGCTCCGGGAGGCAGAAGTTCAGGTGGGCCTCCTTGCCCCCCGTGGGCGACGCCGCGCGCCCGAGGTACTGCGCGAAGACGTCCCGCGGCGTGGCCCCCCGCGTCAGGACGGAGCCGAGGTTCCGGATCAGCGGCGACAGGAGGTCCCCCTCCTCGAGCGCGTAGGCCGTCCCGACCGAGGTCGCCTCCTGGCCGAGCGACCGGTAGAGCCCGCCGACGATCGTCCCCTGCCGGTAGAGGATCACGAGGCGCTCCTCGAGAAGGCGGTTCAGGAGCATCAGCCGGTGGAGATCGAGGAGGCGCTCCGGGGAGAGAGGCGTCATCGTCGCGCGGGCCCGCTGAGGTGGGGAGGAGATTATGGACCGCGGCCCGGCCGGCTTGACACCGGCGGGGGTTCCCCCTAGGCTCACGCGCCAATGACGAAGGCCCTCGCCTCCCGAAAGCGGACGACGATTCGAAAGACCGCGCCGCCGGCGGGCGGAAGAGAGGCCCTCTAGCCGGCCGAAGCGCCTAGAGGGAACCGTTTCAACCGAGCCCGCCGGAGACGGCGGGCTTTTTCTTTCTGGAAAGGACCGGGCCATGGCCACGTCGAAGCAACCCCCCGGGGGACGGATTCCCGTCGCGGTGCTCGGAGCGACCGGCGCCGTCGGACAGCGTCTCGTCTCGCTCCTCGAAGGGCACCCCCAGTTCGTCCTGGCCGAGGTGGCGGCCTCCGAGCGATCGGCGGGGAAGACCTATCTCGAGGCGACGCGCTGGATCCTCCCGGGCGACGTGCCCGCGGAGGCCCGCGACCTCGTCGTCAAGCCGGTGGACGCCGACTTCACGTCGCGGGTCCTCCTCTCCGGGCTCGACGCGGCCGTCGCGGACACCGTCGAGCCCCTCGAGGCCGGGAAGGGCCGGCTCGTCGTGTCGAACACACGCTCCTTCCGGATGCGGCCGGACGTGCCGCTCGTCATCCCCGAGGTGAACGCCGACCATCTCGCCCTCCTCGACGGCCAGCCGTGGCGCGCGGCCGGCGGCGGCATCGTCACGAACCCGAACTGCTCCGTCGTCGGGCTCGCGATGGCCCTGGCGCCGCTCGAGAGGGCCTTCGGCGTCGAGGCCGTCTGCGTGACCACGATGCAGGCGCTCTCGGGAGCGGGGCACCCCGGGGTCCCCTCGCTCGACGCGCTGGGAAACGTCATCCCGTTCATCGACGGCGAGGAGGAGAAGATCGAGCGCGAGCCGAAGAAGATCCTCGGGCGCCTCGAGGGCGGGCGCGTCGTGGACGCCGACTTCCCGCTCTCCGTCTCCGTGAACCGCGTCCCGGTCCGGGACGGGCACACCGAGTCGGTGTTCCTGAAGCTGAAGGCGAAGGCCTCCCTCGCCGACGTGCGGCACGCCCTCGCGTCCTTCGCCGGGGAGCCGCAGCGGCTCCGCCTCGCCTCGGCGCCGGAGCGCCCGATCGTCGTCCGCGAGGAGCGCGACCGGCCCCAGCCGGCCCGGGACGTCGAGGCGGGCCGGGGAATGACGGTGACGGTGGGACGGCTCCGCGTCGACCCGGTCTACGACGTCCGGTTCACCCTCCTCGTCCACAACACCG
>DAOMFB010000559.1:1020-1992 GCA_035429585.1 Thermoanaerobaculia bacterium | reverse complement strand
GGGTCCGGAGCCCCGCGGGAGCGGCGGCCCCCGCGAGGAGCGCGCGCGGCATGGCCGCCGAGGCCGTGTAGCTCCAGCGCGAGAAGACCAGCGGCCAGCGCGCGAGCGAGACGAGAGCCACGCCGAGGAGCGCGGCGGACGGGCCGAAGACCTCGGCGGCGAGCCAGAACGCGGCGAGGAGGAGGAGGCAGCCGGGCGCCGCCGAGAGGGCGAGGAACCCGGTCTCCGCCCGCCCGAAGAGCCGGAATATCGCGTCGTAGAAGTGGAGGTAGACGTACGAGACGAGCTCGCGGTTCCCCGCCGCCGCGGGGTCGTCGTGGAGCGGGACGCCGCCGATCCACGGGATCTCCCCCGGGTGCTCGAGAAGGGCGCGCGCCTCGAACGGCGGGTCGAACCAGAGTCCCGGCGGGATCGTCTCCGGGAAGACCCACCGGAGGGCGATCCCGAGGACGACCGCCGCGGCGCCGAGCGCGACGAGGGAGGGCGTCGGCTCCGGCGCGGCGGCGCCGGGCAGCTCCCGGGCCCGGCGAAGCAGGAGGACGAACGCCGCGCCCGCGAGAGCGGCGAGGAGGAGGTTCTTCGCCCAGAGAAGCGCCACCAGGAGCCACGTCTCGCGCGTCACCCAGAAGAGGACCTCCCAGCGGTCTCCCCGCGAGAGGAGGACGAACGTCTGGAGCGCGACGAAGAGGCCGAAGAGGAGGACCGTGGCCCCCGGGCGCCGTCCCGTCTCACTCATGGTCGCCCCGTTGCGGGGCCGGGACGAGGCGCGCCCCGGCGAGCTCGCCGTCCGCCGCCGGGACGGGACGCGAGAGCCGCAGCCCCGCGGCCGAAAGCCGGGCCGCCTCCGCGCGGCGCCCGACCCACCAGAGGGGCTCCCGCGGCGGGTTCACGAGGAGCCCGCCGACGGTCCGGGTTTCGAGGCGCCGGAGCGGGAACCTCTCGGCGCCTCCCGAGAGGATCGCCACGACGAGC
>DAOMFB010000559.1:0-1010 GCA_035429585.1 Thermoanaerobaculia bacterium | reverse complement strand
GGCGGAGAGTCGAGGGCCCCCGGCTCGCGCACGGCCGGGCCGGGGGCGAGGCGGCCGAGACGGCGGCCCACCTCCGTCTCCGCCGCGACGATCGCCCGCCGCACGTCGGGCCGCCAGGGCCAGACGGCGAAGAGGGGGAGCGTCTCGAACGTGAGGAGGAGAGCCGCGACGAGCCCGAAGGCGACGGCGGGCCGGACCCCCCGGGGAGCGAGCCAGGCGACGATGGCGGCCGTGGCGGCGCCCGCCGCGACGGCGGCCGGGACGACGAGGACCGACATCCGGAGCGTGCCGGGAGCGCCGGTCGGATTCGACAGGATGCCGCAGGCCATCGCGCCCGCGACGAGGCCGAGGGGGATCGAGGCCGTGCGCTCCCCCCGGCGTGCCCGGACCGCGAGGAGGGCGAGCCCCGTCAGCGCCATCCCGCCGGCCAGCGGCGTCAGGGGGGCCGCGTCCGGGAGACCGTGGAGCGCCACCGGGTCGGGGGTCCAGAGGAAGACGCCAAGGCATCGCCGCGTCGAGACGGCAAGCCGGCCGAGGAGATCGGCGGTGCCGCCGCGGCGGCCGAGCGTCGGGTCCTTCACCTGCGTCCAGAAACCGGTCTCGGCCACGCGCCCGCCGGGGCGCCCCCGGGAGAGGAGCTGGCTCGCCTGAAGAAGGGAGAATCCGGCCACGAGCGCCGCGGCGAGGAGGAAGGCGCGGCGCGATCCCCGGTCGCGCCAGGCGCCGAGGCCCCACGCCGCGAGGAAGAGCGGAACGACGGCCGCAGCGGCCGGGTAGGAGCTGAGCGCGACGCCGGCCGCCACTCCCGCCAGAAGTCCGCCGGCGAGACGCCCCGTCCGGAGCGACCGGACCGCCCCGGCGGCCGCGAAGGCCATCAGGGCGACGAGCCAGGAGGCGCTGAACATCCATCGGCCGACGAGAAGAGGCCAGCGCATCGCGGCGGCGAAGCCGAGCGCGACAGCGGCCGCCCGCGGCCCCTCCAGCTCACGCGCGAAGAGCCAGACGCCGGC
>DAOMFB010000558.1:0-1995 GCA_035429585.1 Thermoanaerobaculia bacterium | reverse complement strand
TCACGGGGCAGGCCGGCTGAGATGGGCGCCAGCGCCACCTGGGCCAGCGCGTTCGTCCGGGCGAGGAGGTTGAACGTCTGGAAGACGAAGCCGATCTCCCGGTTCCGGATGCGGGCGAGCGCGTCGTCGTCCATCTCCTCGACGGGGTGCCCGTTCAGGCGGTAGCTGCCTCCCGTCGGCGTGTCGAGGCAGCCGATCAGGTTCATCAGCGTCGACTTCCCGGAGCCCGACGGGCCCATGATGGCCACGTACTCGCCCCGGTCGATGTCGAAGGTGACCCCGCGCAGCGCGCGCACCTTCTCCTCGCCGACGACGTACGTCTTCTCGATGTCCCGCATCGCGATGAGCACGGGCTGGTCCGTCATCCGAAGACCGCCGCCCAGGACGTCTTGCCGACGACCCAGATCACCCAGAGGGCGATCGGCGTGGCCGTGGCCGCCCCCTTCGAGAGGCCCGGAAGCTTCCGGAAGCCGGGGACGAGGAGGAAGAGCGTGGCGGGCGAGAAGACGTCCAGCGACCCGAGGAGCGAACGGAGGGCCGCCGGCGCGCTCTCCGCCAGGAAGGCGCCCGCGTTCGAGGCGACGAGGCTCTGCGCCTGCGCCTGGGAGAGAGAGCCGTCGGCCACCGTCGCGAAGACCGGGATGGCGACGAGCGCCGCGACGAGGTTCGGGAGGCTCGCGTGCGCCCAGATGGCGAGGAGCTGCGCGTAGCGGGCGTCGGCCCCCATGGCGCGCGCCCCGCCCCAGAGGACCAGCCCGACGACGAAGAACGCGAGGACGGAGACGACGAGGCCCACGCCGAGGAAGACCGGCTGCATCTTCTTCACGGCGTCGGCCTGCCGCGTCACGAGCTCCGGAGAGACCGTCTGCCCCGTCTTCGCGGCGCGCTTCTCCATGGCCTCGCGGATCGTCCGCTCCATGTCGATCTTCGGGGTCGTGACCAGGAGGATGCCCACGGTCGCCAGGACGCCGAGGACGAGCGGCAGCCACCAGGTCGGATGGGCCAGGAGCCGCCCGAAGGTCTCGGACGGCTTCGAGAAGGTCCCGAGGATGGCGGCCGGCGGCGAGAGGGCCCCGGGGGCCGGCGGGAGCGGGGACGTCGGGGCCGTGGGCGCGGCGTCGTTCACGCGGGCCTCCTCCCTACTTCGCGGCGGGTTCCTCGGCCGGGGCGGGAGCGAGCGAGACCGGAAGCCCCTCGAGCTTCACGCCCTTCCAGTCGAGGAGGTCGCCGATCGCCTTGTGCCAGGCCGTCCGGAACTTGAGGTAGGCGGCGTAGGTCTGCAGCTCCGTCGCCCGGGCGTTCGTCAGGTCGTTCTGGATCGACGAGACCTGGAACGAGGTCGTCATGCCGTTTTCGTACTTCTTCTTCTCGGCGTCGAGGTTGCGCTCCGCCAGCTCGCGCGCCTTCTTCGCGGCCTCGATCGACCGGAGGGCCGTGTCGACGTTCCGGGCGGCCGTCCGAACCTCCAGCCAGAGGTTCTGCTTCATCAGGACGAGGTTCGTCCGGGAGAGCTCGAGGTCGCTCGTGGCGAGGGCGTAGTTGTTCTTCGCCGTCCGGTTGAAGATGGGAATGTTGAAGACGAGCCCGACCGCCCAGTTCGGGAAGTCCCGGTTGAAGAGGTTGTTGATGGCGTCGCCGTAGACCAGGTCCCCCGTGGATCCGTCGGGGAGGTTGCCCGTCTGCTTCGCGCCGATCCCGGCCAGCCCGTAAGAGGCCGCGAAGTTCAGCTGCGGCAGGGTCTGGTTCTTCGTGAAGGCCACCGAGAGCTTCTTCGACTCGATGTCGAGGAGGGCCTGCCGGATCTCCGGGCGGGTCTCGAGGGCCTTCTTCATCCCCTCCTCGACGCTGATCGACGTCGCCTCCATCTTCGGGAGGTCGGTCGTGACGATCGGCCGCTGCCAGTCGGGGATGTTCCGGACGTTGAGGATCCGCCGGAGGCGGTCCTCGGCCTCGCCGATCTGCCCCCCGGCGGCGATGATGTCCTGCTCGCGCTCC
>DAOMFB010000557.1:0-2001 GCA_035429585.1 Thermoanaerobaculia bacterium | reverse complement strand
CCCCCCGGTGCACAGCGCCTCGTCCTTCTCGATCTTCATCCGCCCGCCCCGTCCGTAGCCGTGCTGCCGGCGGGCGAGGTCGGCCGCGACCCCGGCGGGGTCGATTCGCAGTCCCGCCGGGAGGCCCGAGAGGATCCCCGTCAGCTTCGGGCCGTGCGACTCCCCGGCGGTGACGAGCACGAGACGCGGCATGCCGCGGAGTCTAAACTCCCGCGCGTGATCCGCGTCGAGGGGCTGACGAAGGCGTACCGCGATCTGACGGCGGTGGAGAACCTGTCGTTCGCCGTGGAGCCGGGACAGGTGATGGGCCTCGTGGGGCCGAACGGCGCCGGGAAGACGACGACCCTCCGCTGCCTCACCGGCATCCTCCCGCCGACGGCGGGGCGGATCGCCATCGACGGCTTCGACCTCGCCGAGCGCCCCGTCGAGGCGAAGCGCCGCCTCGCCTTCATGCCCGACGAGCCGCGCCTCTTCGACCACCTGACGGTCGCGGACCACCTCGCCTTCACGGCCCGCCTCTCCGGCGCGGCGGACGCCGCCGCCCGCGGGGCCGCGCTCCTGTCGGAGCTGGAGCTCGTGGGGAAGGAGAACGCCCTCCCCGCCGAGCTCTCCCGGGGGATGAAGCAGAAGCTCGTCATCGCCTGCGGCCTCCTCCACGAGCCGAGGGCCCTCGTCTTCGACGAGCCGTTGACCGGGATCGACCCGGGCGGGATCCGGCGCCTGAAGCAGACGATCGTGGCGCGGGCGCGCGCCGGGGCGGCCGTCATCGTCTCGTCGCACCTTCTCCATCTCGTCGAGGAGATCTGCGACCGCGTCCTGATCCTCTCGAAGGGGAAGGCCGTCCTCGAGGGGACGCTCGACGAGATCCGGGCGGGGGCCGGCGACGCCTCCCTCGAGGAGGTCTTCCTCCGCGTGACCGAGCCCCCCGGATGAGCGGGGCGCCCTCCCCGACCGGGGCCCTCCTCTTCTTCGCCGCCCGCTCGGCGGCCAACGCGGCCCGGCGCCGGCTCCGGCGCCTGACGGAGGCGCGGTATCTCGTCGGCCTCACGATCGCGCTCGCCTACTTCGCCATGATCCTGATCCGCCCCGGCCGCCCGGCGATGCGCGGCGCCGCAGCGGCCGGACCCTGGCCCATGGAGCTGGCGACGGTCGTCGAGCTCGGCGCGGCGGCCGTCCTCCTCGTCGGCGCCGCCCTCGTCTGGCTCTTCCGGGGGAGCGAGGCGTCGCTCTCGCTGACCGAGGGGGAGGCCGAGTTCCTCTTCGCCGCCCCGATCCCGCGGAGCGCGGTCGTCCACTTCTCCCTCCTCCGCTCGCAGCTCCGCGTCCTCCTCGGCGTCCTCGTGGCGCTCCTCTTCTCGCGCCCCTCCTCGGTCGCGGGGCTCCTCCGGAGCGCCCTCGGCGGCTGGATCCTCTTCTCGACCGCGAACCTCCATCTCCTCGGCGTCGGCTTCACGAAGGCGGCGTGGACGGAGCGCGCGCCGGCGCGCCGCCGGGCGACGACGGCCGCCGGGGCGCTCCTCGCCCTCGCGGTTCTCGCCTTCTCGGTGGCGGCGGTCACCGAGATCGGCGTCCGCGCCGCCGCCGGGGGACGCTCGGGGTCGGGCGTCCGCGCGATCGAGTCGGCCGTCCTCTCCGGCGTCCTCGCGCGCCCGTTCCTCGCGGTTCTCCTCCCCTTCCGGGCGGTCGTCGCGCCGCTCTTCGCGCCGACGGCCGCCGCCTTCGCGGCCGCGCTGCCGGGGGCCCTCCTCCTCCTCGCGCTCCACTACGTCTGGGTCGTCCGGACGAACGTCCGCTACGAGGACGCGACGCTCGCCGGGGCGGCGCGGCGCGCGGCCCAGAGGGCCCGCCAGCGCGGGGAGCTGCCCGCCCTCCCCGGGCTGCCCCAGGTGTGGCCCTGGCTCCTGCTGGCGGCGCCGGTCCTCATGGCCGGGGCTTGGCTGCACCACGCCGTCTGGGATCACACCTGCCTTTGGATGCTGAAGGGAGTGGATCCCAGGCTTG
>DAOMFB010000556.1:0-2002 GCA_035429585.1 Thermoanaerobaculia bacterium | reverse complement strand
CCATGGAGAAGCGCTCCCCGAGCAGGAGGTGGAGGTAGTTCGCGTCGGGCACGTGGAGGACCGGATCGAGGTAGAGGCGCGGCAGCACGCGGGCCGACAGGGCGTGGCGCCCGGAGCGCTCCCCCGCCCGGTCGGGCACGAAGGTGAGGTTGAAGCTCCAGAGGCCGGCCGACGCGAATCCGCGCATCACCCGGCGGAGCCCGTCGGCGAAGGCCGCCACGTCCGCGTCGTCGAGCTCGAGCAGCGTGGCCTTCCCGGGGAACGTCGCCCGGCAGTCGCCGAGCACGCCGAGCGGGGCGAAGGGCACGTGCCAGGTCCAGCCGCCGGTGCGGCCGACCACCCGCCCGGCCGCCTCCTCGGCGGCGAGCAGGTCGAGCGCGAAGGGGCGCCCGCGCTCCGCGAGCCAGGCCTCCTCGGCGGCGAGCTCGCGCCGGACGGCGTTGCCCGGCTCGGTGGTTCCCACCACCTGGAGGTGCGGGTGGATCTGGGTCCCGCCCGCCGGCGGCATGTGGTTCCAGGTGGCGAGGCCGAAGGGCCCGGCGCCGAGGCGCGGGAGGACCACCGCGAGGAAGTCGCGGGCCGCCGCGACGCCGGAGGCGACGAGGGCAGCGGGGATCTCGGCGGACTCGACGAGGTGGGTGGGCCCCGGGACGACCACGGCCGAGATCTCGTCGTAGGGAAAGAGGTTGGGGAAGACCACGGCGTCGCCGCGGCGGAAGCGCCCGCCCGGGACGAGGTCCTCCGGGAATCGCGGCGTGACCACGTCCACCTTGCCGGGGCAGAAGGGGCAACCCGCGCGCCGCGCCTCGACGAGCGCCGAGAGGTCCGGCGGCGGGGCCGCGGGCAGCGCGAAGTGGCAGATGCGGGACGACTCGCCGGTGAGCGGGTCGAAGCGGATCTCGCTCTCGACGTCGGAGAGCGCGAAGCCGCGGCGCGGATCGTGGAGCCGCGCCACCCTCGTCTCGCGCCGAAAAACGATTTCCGACCCGTATCCTGACCCCATCGGACGCTCCTCGACCCAAAAGGGTGCCAACGAACCGTTAGCCAACCCCGGTCGAACAGCATTAGCTGAGGCTCACCGCACCAACAACCGCGCCGGAGAGTGACATGCCCCAGACGATCGACTTCGCCAAGCTGACCCTCAAGGACGCGCTCGACCTCGCCATCCTCATCGAGGAGGAGGCCAAGGTCCGGTACGACGAATTCGCGAAGCTCGTGGGCGGCCGTTACAAGGGCGACGCCGACGAGGTGTTCCGGAACATGGCGGTGTACGAGGCGAAGCACCGCGACGAGCTGAAGGCCCGCAGGCAGAAGATGTTCGGCAACGCCCCCGTCGGCGTCTCCATGGAGGCCCTCGACGACGTCGAGGCCCCGGATCGCGGCCAGCCGCGCGTCTTCATGTCGCCCCGTCAGGCCATGGAGGTCGCGCTCGCCTCCGAGGAGAAGGCCTACGGCTACTTCGACGACGCGCTGAAGCACGTGAAGGACGCCGAGGTCCGGCGCCTCTTCGAGGAGCTGCGCGCCGAGGAGAAGCAGCACCAGGAGTACATCAAGAAGGCCATGGCCACCCTGCCTCCCGGACCGGACGTCGAGGAGGAGGAGGCCGACGCGCCGGGCTCCGACGCCGGCTAGGCCGGGAGGAGCGGTGCCCGCTCCCCGGACCGGGCGCGCCGCCCCGGTGCGCTTCGTGCTCGTGCGCCCCCGCGTTCCGGAGAACGTGGGGGCCGCGGCGCGGGTGCTCCGGAACTTCGGACACGCCGACTGGGCGCTCGTCGACCCGGAGGGGCTGGATCGCGAGGTCGTCCTGCGGCTCGCCGTCGGCGCCGAGGACCTCGCGGAGTCGGTCCCGGTGCACCGGACGCTCGACGCGGCCGTCGCCGACTGCGCCTGGGTCGTGGGCACGGAGTCGCGCCGAGTCGGCGGCCGTACGCCCCTCGATCCGGACGCGCTCGCCGCCGACTGGCACGCCGGAAGTCCCGGCGGTCGCACGGCGCTCGTGGTA
>DAOMFB010000555.1:0-2006 GCA_035429585.1 Thermoanaerobaculia bacterium | reverse complement strand
GTCGAGGTGGGCGCCGTGGCGACCACCCTCTTCCTCCTGCCCGGCCTCGCGCCGAAGGGGCACTTCGGCTTCCAGCTCCAGATCTCCCTCTGGCTCTGGGCGACGGTCCTCTTCGCGAATTTCGCCGAGGCCGTGGCCGAAGGGCGGGGCAAGGCCCAGGCCGACGCCCTCCGGCGGGCCAAGACCGACGCCGTGGCCCGGCGCCTCCTCGGGAGCGGCGCCGGGGCCCGCGAGGAGCGGATCCCTGCCTCGAGCCTGCGGAAGGGGGACCGCGTCGTCGTCGAGGCGAACGAGCTGATCCCGGGAGACGGGACGGTCGTGGAGGGGATCGCCTCGGTCAACGAGGCCGCCATCACCGGCGAGTCGGCGCCGGTCATCCGGGAGGCGGGGGGCGACCGCTCGGCCGTGACGGGCGGGACGACCGTCCTCTCCGACCGGATCGTCGTCGAGATCACCTCCGAGCAGGGTCAGACCTTCCTCGACCGGATGATCCGCCTCGTCGAAGGGGCCGAGCGCCAGAAGACGCCGAACGAGATCGCCCTCGACATCCTCCTCGCCGGCCTGACCATCGTCTTCCTCCTCGCGACCGTGACGCTCCGCCCCTTCGCGATCTACTCCGGCGGGTACGTCTCGGTCACCGCCCTCATCGCCCTCCTCGTCTGCCTCATCCCGACCACGATCGGCGGCCTCCTGTCCGCGATCGGCATCGCAGGGATGGACCGCGTCCTGACCCACAACATCCTGGCGATGTCGGGGCGCGCCGTGGAGGCCGCCGGCGACGTCAACGTGCTTCTCCTCGACAAGACCGGAACGATCACCCTCGGGAACCGGGAGGCGACGAGATTCCTCGCGGCGCCCCGCGTCGAGGAGCACGAGCTGGCGGCCATCGCGCAGCTCTCGTCCCTCGCCGACGAGACGCCCGAGGGCCGCTCCATCGTCGTCCTCGCCAAGGAGACGTACGGCCTCCGGGGCCGGCACCTCCGCGAGCTGAACGCCACGTTCGTCCCGTTCACGGCGAGGACCCGCATGTCGGGCCTCGACTTCGCGGACGGGCGGACGGTCCGGAAGGGCGCCGCCGACGCCGTCGACGCCTTCGTCCGCTCCCTCGGCGGCTCGCTGCCCGAGGAGGTCCGGCGGGACGTCGCGACGATGAGCGCCGAGGGCGGCACCCCGCTCGTCGTCGCCGACGGGGCGCGCGTCATGGGGACGATCTACCTGAAGGACATCGTCAAGGGGGGGATGAAGGAGCGGTTCGACCGCCTCCGGGCCATGGGGATCCGGACCGTGATGATCACCGGCGACAACCCCCTGACGGCGGCGACGATCGCCCGGGAGGCGGGCGTCGACGACTTCCTCGCCGAGGCGAAGCCCGAGGACAAGCTCGCCCTGATCCGCTCCGAGCAGGCGAAGGGAAACCTGGTCGCGATGACCGGAGACGGCACGAACGACGCCCCCGCCCTCGCCCAGGCCGACGTCGGGATGGCCATGAACACCGGGACCCAGGCCGCCAAGGAGGCCGGAAACATGGTCGATCTCGACTCGAACCCGACGAAGCTGATCGAGGTCGTCGAGATCGGCAAGCAGCTCCTGATGACGCGCGGCGCCCTCACGACGTTCTCCATCGCGAACGACGTCGCGAAGTACTTCGCGATCATCCCGGCCATCTTCCTCGCCACCTACCCCGCGCTCCAGGCGCTGAACGTCATGCGCCTCGCCACGCCCGAGAGCGCGATCCTCTCGGCCGTCGTCTTCAACGCCCTCATCATCGTCGCGCTCATTCCGCTCGCCCTGCGCGGGGTCCGGTACCGCCCGCTCGGCGCGGGACGGATCCTCCGGCGCAACCTCCTCCTCTACGGGGCCGGCGGGCTCGTCGTCCCCTTCGTCGGCATCAAGCTCGTCGACATGCTCCTCGTCGCGATGCGCCTCGTCTGAAGGCCGCCATGAAAGAGCACGTTCTTCCCTCGATCCGCCTCTACCTCGCCGTGACGCTCCTTCTCGGGTTCGGC
>DAOMFB010000554.1:0-2011 GCA_035429585.1 Thermoanaerobaculia bacterium | reverse complement strand
CGCTCCGCTCCCCCAGCGGCTGCCCCTCGATGTGCTCCATGACTAGTTACTCGGTCCCCTCGTGAGTGTCTACGTCGTAGAGCGCGCAGATGTTCGCGTGGGCGAGCGCCGAGATGGCCTTCGCCTCCCTCTCGAAGCGCTGCTTCATCTCGGCGTCCTCGGAGAAGCGGGGCGGGAGGACCTTGACCGCCACCGTCCGGTCGAGGCGCGTGTCCTTCGCCTTGTAGACCTCTCCCATGCCGCCGGCGCCGAGCGGCGAGAGGACCTCGTACGGACCGAGGCGGGTGCCGTTCGCGAGCGTCATCGAGCTCCCTCCACGAGAAAAAGGTGGGACGCCATCCGCCGGCAGGCGTAGACGTAGCTCTTCAGGTCGTCGGTGAACGCGAACGGCCCGACGCTCAGGACCCCGGTCAGGTCCGCCGGACCGACCGTGCGCACCGGCGCCCGCCGGCCCGTGGCGATCTCGAGCCTCTCGATGCGCGCCGGGACCTCCCCGCTGCGCGCGACGAGGACGGAACGGCCGTCGGCGCTCCACCGGATCACCGAGTCCTCGAGGGTCGCGCCCGCCACGGGCCGCGCCTCGCCCCCGTCGACGGGATAGATCACGAGGGCGCCGCCGCTCGCCTTGACGAGGATCTGTCGGCCGTCGGGCGACACGAAACCCTGGCTCGTCCCCTCGGGCGTCACGGCCCGGGGCGGGCCGCCCGAGAGGTCCTGCACGTAACACCGGACGCCCTTGCCGGCCTCGGGACCGCAGGCCAGCACCTTCTTGCCGTCCGGAAAGAACTGCGCCGATTCGTAGCTGACGAGGCCGCCCCTCTCGAGCTTGCGAGGCTCGCCCGCGCCCGTCGGGTACAGCAGGAACTGCGGCGGCTTCGTCGGCACGTTGGCGAGCGCCCACTTCCCGTCCCGGGACAGGTCGTTGGCGGCTCCCTCTCCGAGGCGCACGACCGGCGACCCGTCCGTCTGACGCAGGCAGACCGCGTAGTTCACGCCGACGCTCCCGCTCTCCTCCATGAAGAGCAGCGTCTTCCCGTCCGCGGTCAGCGCCACCGGGTCGGAGAGGTCGAGCCAGGAGAGGTCCCGCTCGCGCGCCTGGCCGGGCGCGAGGACCTGCATCTCGCGGAAGAAGTCGTCCCGCGTCGTGAGCCAGCGCCCGTCGGCCCGGATGTCGTGGATCGTCAGGCCGCCCGCGCTTTCGAGCGCGACCCGGCGCCGGCCCGAGAGGCTGACGGCGTAGACCCGGAAGTTGTTGTAGGCGTTCCCCGCGGAGAACATCACTTCGTCCCCCGCCGGGGACCAGGCCAGTCCCTCCTCGCCCCAGTAGCCCTCGGAGAGGAGGGTCTTCTTCCCCGCGAGGTCCACGACGGCGATCTCGCCCCGATCGTCGTACTTGAACGGGTGCTCGAAGAACGCGATCCGGTCCCCGCGCGGAGAGAACCGCGGGTCGCTGAAGTAACCGCCCGTTTCCGCGAGGACTCTCCCGGCCGGGAACTCCAACCGGTCCTTTCCGCCGACGTCGCGGATCACCGCGAGATCGCTTCCGTCGGGAGACCAGTCGGCCTCCCGGATGCCGTCCAGGATCTCCCGGGGCGCCCCGCCCTCGAGCGGCATGCGCGCGAGCGTGCCTTCGAAGAGGCTGTGGCCGATGTACCGCGAGCGCATGAGAACGGCCAGCTCGCCCCGGGACGAGATCGAGAGCAGCTGTCCGCTGCGCAGGACGCGCGGGCTCGCCCCCGGGAAGTCCGAACGGAGCGAGAAGATCTCGGGCGTGTTTCCGGACGGAGCCGCGCTGTAGACCACCGTCTTCCCGTCCGGGGCGAGCCGGGCCCTGAAGATCGGCTCCTGCCGGAACGTGAGCTGCGCGAAGGACGGGACGGCGGCGGCCGAGCGCTTTCCCTTCCAGTGCCCGGCGGAATAGGCCCCGGCGATCGCGAGGAGGCCGACGGCAACCGCGATCGCAGGCCTCCACCGTCGGCCGCTCCGGGGGGCCGCCGGTGCGTCCGTGCGA